>JANMKB010000214.1:0-4905 GCA_031371805.1 Blastocatellia bacterium
CAATGCGTGGATTAATCAATGCCGCGTGTTATGGAAGAATTGCGAAGGCTTGCTCCGAACCAGCGAGGCGAAGATTAGGATTTGCGCGATTCGCTTAATCCTGCGCAGAATCGCCCCTTAAACTGCAAACAGGTTCTATAGAACCTGTTTGCAATAACAGTAGGAATCAGTTTTTGAGACATAAACCAGACTTAAATGTGAATCAGGGGTTCAATTAATATGAGTATTGAAAACAAAGGGGTTACACCCGTGACGATTCGGCATCCGTGATTTTTCGCGCCGCTAAGTCGTTGTTGAGCAATAGCTTATTTGAACCCCTGATTCACATTTAATATTACCGTAATTCGGGATTCTAGCTGAATTATTACCCAGGAGTAAAGTGCATGGGCACGTCATCGCAGGGCATGATCTGAATTGCAAACAGGTTCTATAAGGAAAATTATGAGAGTCACTTTGGCATTATTTTTACATTTGCTTGGCTTGCTGTTACTGAGCAATACGCAGGTAAAAAGCACAAAGTCAGATTTTCTATTTCCTATTGAGAAAGATGGACTCACAGGTTTTATCAATGCCGATGGCAATATAATTTTACCTCCACAATTTAGAGGAGATATGTATGGAGTACGATTTAGTGAAGGACTTGCGGCAGTAATTATAAATAGTAAATGGGCATATATTGATGAGTCAGGAAAGATAGTTTTTACCACGAACGGGGATTATGCATATTCATTTTCTGAGGGATTAGCAAAAATCGCAGTAGCGGGACGACGTGAATCATGGCTGCTTTATGATATGAAGTACGGATACATAGACAAAAAAGGTAAGATAGTTATTAAACCGCAATTTGAAGAAACGTACGGGTTTTCCGAAGGAATTGGCAGAATTGTAGCGGACAAAAAATGGGGATTCATAGATAAAACTGGCGCAATAATTATTAAGACTCAATTTGAGCGAGCTTATCCATTCATTGATGGATTTTCCTGCGTCACACTGGAATCAGGGAAACGCGCTTACATTAATAAACTTGGAGTAATCATTAGTAATCCTAACTATGAGTACAGTGATACTTCATTTTCCGAAGGGCTGATACCAGCAAAGGATAGCTCATCAAAATGGGGTTATGTTGATAAAAATTGGAAGATGGTGATTGAAGCAAAATATGAGCAAGTAGCGTTTCAATTTTCTGATGGATTAGCTGCGGTCAAACTTAATGGAAAATGGGGTTTCATTGATAAGAGTGGAAAGATGATTCTTGAACCACAATTTGAAGAAGGCTTGGCGTTTTCTGAAGGATTAGCGAGTTTTCGAGTTAATAACAAGGTAGGCTATATGGACAAGTCGGGTAAGGTTGTTATTCATCCACAGTTTCTTACGGGTCACAACTTTAGAGGCGGGTTGGCTGCCGTTAATAATGACATCAGAATCACGAGCGTAGCCTGTTGCTGGAAAAAATATGACTATATCAATCGAGAAGGAAAAATAGTTTGGAAAGCACCAGAGTTAGAATAGGTCAAACATCTCTCTTGAGAACTAGATGGTACAGCTTCGACTTCAAACACAATAATCATACGAGTAATAATAATGGCACAAACAATCACAATTACAGTTCCTGACAATTTTATTTTGCCACTACAACGTGCAGCCAAAGCTACGCGACAGCCACTTGAAAAATTATTGTCGAATGCGTTGCAGGCTTCGTTGCCGCCGCTGGAAAACTTACCACTAACCATTAGAAAAGCTTGAATCCCTCAATGACAAAGCTCTCCGCGAAGTGATTAAAGAATCGGTTTCCTCTGGGCTACAAACCAAGTTAAGCAATCTCTTGAGCAAGAAGCAATTCAATGATTTATCGGCAGCGGATTGCAAGAAGTAGTCCACTTTGCAAACTCAAGCTGATTTGTTGATGTTGCGCAAAGCACGCGCCGCTGTGCTGCTTCGCTTTCGCGGTAAGCGTGTTCCAACTTTGGCTGAGATTGAAAAGCCAGCACTGCTAATCGCCGTCGCTGCTATAATGAGGCGAGTTGCAACTGAGACTTAATAACAGGTGATAACCATGAATCTTGTAACTGAAAAAATTGAAATCTCCGGGCTGCAAGCTGGAACATTAAAGGCACTGAAGAAGATCGGACAAAGCAATGGGAAGAGCGCTGAAGAATATGCGCTTATCATCATTGAAGCGGAGGTGCTTTCCCAGCAATCCTTTGATTTCATGCTGCAACCTGTGCGTCAGGACTTTGTGACAAGTGAAATGACTGAAGTAGAGCTTGATATATACGTGAAGGATTTAGCCCGTGAAACGGGCGTGAGCATCATACCCCGTGCGTGAGCGCGGGGTATGATTGATAAATATGATAAAGCTCTCGAAGAGAGCGGCAGCTTTCCAGTTGTAATAGCTGTCGCCTGTTATCACGGGCTATAAATATGGTGACGCATCTTCCCCGCGCTCACGCATGGGGCTTTATGCTGTCACCATCTTCGATGGTTAAGAATCTGGCTATCATCCAACTACGCCTTCAACGCAAAGACTCCTGAATTTTCAGAGAGACTTTAAGAAAATAACAAAATTGAAAATCATCTTTTCAGAAAAATGCGCATGAAATTTCGCACACTTCTCATAATCATTTTCCTGCTCGCACTCACGACTCTCACTTCGTTCGCACAGGAAAAACCTGCAACATCATACCTTCTTAAACCTGCCCGCATCTTCGACGGAGAATCGTTGCGCGAAGGATTCTCCGTCCTCATTCGCGGTGAAAAAATTGAAGTCGTTAATTCCCAAATTACTCTCACTCCCGATGTCAAAATTATTGAGCTACCGGGGATGACGTTACTGCCGGGACTCATCGAAGCGCATTCCCACGTGTTGCTGCATCCTTACAACGAAACTTCATGGAACGATCAGGTAGCGCGGGAATCGCTCGGACTCCGTGTAGCGCGGGCGACAAATCATTTGCGAAATACTTTGCTGGCAGGCTTCACGACAATTCGTGATCTCGGCACAGAAGGCGCAGAGTATACCGATGTGGGACTCAAACAAGCCGTGCAACAGGGCATAATTTCGGGGCCGCGAATGTTTGTGGCGACGCGGGCGATTGTTGCTACGGGCAGTTATGGCCCGAAAGGTTACGCCGCCGAATGGCGTGTGCCGCAGGGCGCGGAAGAAGCCGATGGCGTAGACAATTTGATGCGTATCGTCCGCGATCAAATTGGTAAAGGCGCGGACTGGATCAAGGTCTACGCCGATTATCGCTGGGGACGCGGCACGGCTTCACCGACGTTCACGCTGGATGAATTGAAGTTGATTGTCGAAACGGCAAAGAGTGCAGGCATTCCTGTTGCCGCGCATTCGACTACGGTAGAAGGAATGCGACGAGCAGTGCTGGCGGGCGTGGAATCCATCGAACACGGCGACGATGGTACGCTCGAAATTTTCAAGCTGATGAAAGAAAAAGGAGTCGCGTTCTGCCCGACACTTTCCGTCGGCAATCAGGAAAAAAAACGCACTACATTTAAAGCCGCGCTTGATTCCGGCGTCATCATCGCCGCCGGCAGTGATGTCGGCGTTTTCGCACACGGCGACAATGCGCGTGAACTGGAAGCGATGGTGAAATTAGGAATGAAGCCGATTGACGTACTGCGTTCCGCAACTTCGATTAATGCACGCGTCCTGCATCAGGAAAATCAATTTGGCAGCGTCAAGGCCGGATTGCTCGCCGACCTGATTGCAGTGGAAGGCGATCCGACAAAAGAAATTTCCGCGCTACGCCACGTGCGCTTCGTGATGAAGAATGGCATGATTTACCTGCAACCTTAGAAGCCGAATGTAGCGCAACCAGCCTGGTTGCGACAGGCTCTGTGCTTCGCAAAGCCTAATCTATTTCATATTTGTAACGCTGGCGACTTATCCGACTTGATTTCATAATGTTGTTCTGGAAGCTGATAGTGCTACAATTTAACCATTATGAGTTTAGCCCAAGTCACAGAATATAAAGTGCAGGTTTTCCGTTTCAAGACTGAAGAAAAATTGAAATGGAAAGCGCAAGTCATCGCGTTCCCACAGTTCACAGCAGAAGGAAATTCGCGGGAGGCAGTGCTTAAAGAAATCAAAGACCAACTCTCGACGCTGGAAGCTGAAAGCGAAATTGTGAGCATTCCGGTTGCGTCTCAAAAGGAATTCGCAATAGGGGCGGTACCGCCTCTTGATGAAGAACTTGAGGCTAAGCTCAAGGCAATGGGCTACAAATATTATGGCGCATTTGCGAATGATCCAGGCGCATTTGAGTTGTTTGACGAGATTGAGCGGGATCGTGATCAGCGCTTGATTGGAGGGTAATGAGATACTTACTGGATTCAAATATTCTGCGTCATTATCTCGCGCAAGATAAAACATTGCTATATAATATTGCAAAAATTCAATCGCAGCGCTGGCAATTGCTAACCGCGATGTTATCGTGACAAGAAACGTCGAAGATTTCAAAGATTTACTACCTGCTCCTCAAATTCAAAATTGGGTAGATGACAAATATTGAAGAATGGAAATTCGTTATGAAAAACCTGAATCAATCAACTGAGCAAAAAACGAACACCTCACGTCGCTGGTTCATTGAACAATGTGGCGTCGGAATGGGTGCACTCGCATTGAATCAATTGCTCTCAAACGCGGGCTATGCCGCAACTGCTGACAATCCGCTCGCGCCGAAAAAGACACATCATCCAGCGAAGATCAAAAATGTCATCTACCTTTTCCAGGCGGGTGCGCCGAGTCATTTGGAAATTTTTGATAACAAGCCGCAGCTCACAAAATTCAATGGCACATTGCCTCCGCCTGAATTACTGAAAGGTTATCGCGCCGCTTTCATCAATCCGAATTCGACGCTATTGGGGCCGAAATTTAAGTTTACGAAG
>JANMKB010000241.1:0-5800 GCA_031371805.1 Blastocatellia bacterium
AATTAAAAGGCATCGCTGCCATCAGCCCTCCCATTGATTTAGAGCTTTGTTCTATTTCCATTCGCGAAAAACAAAATTTTATTTACGAGCGAAGATTTTTAACCAGCCTCCGTGCCAGGCTGCACCTCAAGGCGAAAACTTTTCCTGACATTTGCGACTTTGACCGCCTGGATAAAATTAAAGATTTATGGGAATTCGATGATGTGATTACGGGGCCGAACTTCGGCTTTGGCGATGCGCGCGGATATTATGCAGCGGCGAGTTCACAAACTTACATTCCAAAAATCAAAGTTCCGACGCTGATCATTCAGGCGCAGGACGACCCGTTTATTCCGTTCACGCCATTTGCGGAATTACCTGAAAATAAGTATGTCGCAGTTTTAGCCAGTAAATATGGTGGTCATGTCGGCTTCTGGCAGCATGCGGAAACGCGTGACGGGCATTATTGGGCTGAGCAACAGGCGGTGAATTTTTGTGCTTCGATTGGCTGAACAGCCACCAAGCCGCTATGGCTCTCCGTACTGTTCCGAAAGGTTAAGGGGACGCCACAAAGCGATAGCCAATGCCGCGCACGGTGAGCAAATGTTGCGGCCTCGCAGGATCGGCTTCGAGATATTTTCGGAGGCGGACAATGAAATTATCTATGGCGCGCGTGTCGGTATCTTCCCGCAAGCCCCAGACTTCTTCGAGAATGGCTTTCCGGGCTACGGGCTGTCCTTCGTGCTGGATCAGGTAGCGCAACAACTCTGCTTCCATCAAAGTTAAGCGAATTATTTTCTTTCCGCTCTTTAATTCTAACGCTGAAAAATCAACGCTCTTACCATTGAAAGTAAACGTGTCATTGGCTGATTGTGCGCTGCGCTCCTGTTTGAGCCAGTGATTACGGCGCAGCAGTCCTTTCAGGCGGGCCAGCAAAATCGCCAGTTCAAATGGTTTGGGCAAGTAATCATCTGCGCCTGCTTCAAAACCGCGCAACACATCTTCGGGGCGATTGCGGGCGGTGAGCATCAGGATTGGCACGAAATTTTCCGCCTGCCGTAACTCGTCAGCTACCTCAAAACCGCTGCGTCCTGGCAACATCACATCCAGCACTACGGCGTCAAATTTTTCGTTGGGAGAGGTAAGCAATTGCAGGGCTTTTTCGCCATCGGCGGCGACCTGGACACGATAACCTTCCGCTTCAAGGTTAAAGCGTAAACCGTCCGCCAAATGGATTTCATCTTCAACAATTAAAATTGCATTCATGATGCTTTGGGAAAGAGAACGGTAAATTCGCTGCCCAATCCTTCGCCTTCGCTGGCCGCCGTAATTTTGCCGCCGTGCCGCTCAATGATGGATTGGACGATGAATAATCCCAGGCCTGTGCCTTTGACGCGTGCGACCACTTGTCCGGGGACGCGATAGAAACGCTTGAAAATTCGTTTGAGTTGGGCTTTGGGAATACCAATGCCCTGATCCTGAACTTTGATGACGATTTTGTGATCGGGAGTTTCGGAGACTGCAACCGAAATTTGAATATTCTGTTCCGAGTATTTGATTGCGTTATCAATTAAATTTGAAAAAGCGGCGCGTAATTCTTCGCTGTCGCCGGTAATTATGGGGCGCTGACCAGAGTTGAAATTTTCGACATATTTGAAAGCCTCCGCTTGTAAGCGATACCGCGTTTGTGCGAGTTCCAAACATTCCCTGACCAGTGCGCCTGCATCAATATTCGTCAAATTTAATTGCCGCTGTTTTAGTCCGGTTTGCCCGGCGCGTAAAACCTGCTCAACCGTATTTAACAAGCGATCTGTATCTGCCAGCATCACGTCGTAAAACTCGCGGCGTTTGTCTTCGGTGACGGCGCGGGTTTGTAAGGTTTCAAGGTAGAGTCGAATAGAAGCAATCGGAGTTTTTAATTCGTGCGTGACGGCATTAATAAAGCTGTCGTGCTGTTCATTGCGACGAATTTCGCGGACTAAAAAAATTGTGTTGAGAACCAGTCCCGCAATAATGGCGATGAAAAAAATTATGCCCAGCACGAGCAGCGCTACTTCGCGCCAGTTGAGCAGCACCCAGCCGACATTCAGCACAATCGCAATGACGACCAGGCAGGTTCCCAGGGTGATAAAAAAAGCGATGGATTTTCGACGCGTATTCGCAAACATAAACAAAAAAAGGATGAACGATGAAGGATGAAGGAAAATACCTGAAATCGCAACTGAAGCGCTCAGGGCTTTCTTCATCGTTCATCGTTCATCCTTTTCTCTTAGCTTGCGTTTTGCAGGGCGGATTCAAAATCTTCTTCAATTTTTCGCGGCGCCGTGCGCAAATTTACGGAGCGAACATCTTTCGCCAGACCTAAAATTTGCAGCGTGCGAATCGCCATCCAGTTCAAATCAATTTCGTACCACGCCAGGCCGTGCCGCGCTGAGGCCGCATGCGCGTGATGATTGTTGTGCCAGCCTTCGCCAAATGACAGCAGCGCCACCCACCAGTTATTGCGTGAATCATCGCCGCTTTTGAATCTTTGATAACCCCAGACGTGCGTCGCCGAATTCACTAACCAGGTGATATGCAAACCAATGGTCGTGCGCAGGAAAACTCCCCACATCACCATCGGGATTCCGCCAATGGCTAATAACGCCACTCCCACCACAATTTGCGGCACGTAGTGATATTTCGAGAGCCAGACATAAAACGGGTCTTTGGCTAAATCCGGGGCATAGCGACCAAGTTGATGACTGTCGTTGTGCATTCCCTGACCGTAAATAATCCAGCCCATGTGCGACCAGAAAAAACCTTCGCGCGGCGAATGCGGATCGCCTTCACGATCAGCCCGCGAGTGATGAATGCGATGTAAACCAACCCAGAAGATTGGGCCGCCCTGCAAGGCCAGCGCACCGCAGAGAGCGAGAAAATATTCCAGATACCGCGGCACTTTGAAGCCACGATGCGTCAGCAACCGATGATAACCCAGTCCAATCCCTAAGCTCCCCGACAGCCACCACAAAAAAACAGCGGCGGCAAAAGCCTGCCAGGTAAACATGAATAATGCGGCAACGGCTCCAACGTGATAGAGCGACATAAAAATCAATGTCACCCAGTTATAATTTTTTGGTTTAGCAGAAGTTTGATTAATGGAACGCACGATAATCCTCCACGTGAATTGCTATTTCGGTAAATTTCAGCAGGGAAACGATGCGAGATTATTTGACCGGGAACTGAACACACCAACAATCAGCACCAAAACAAATATCTATCGCTCTTATCAGCCTGAGAATCCTAGCAGCATTCAGGGGCAGGAATTGTAAGACTTTTGTAAGAAGACCGCTTCTTGTCAGGGCAGAAAGAGAAGTCCGCTATTCCTTTTTGAGCCGGATGTTTGCATTAAAAGTACTTGTCGTAATTTGTGCGCCATTTTCTGTTCCGAATGTGCCTTGCAAGCGCTTGGGACGATTGTTAGAGATTATCCCGGGATTGAGCTTGAGCGGGAAATCCGCTGCGATGTCGCCGCTGAAGGTTTTGGCTGAGACTGAAAAATTACTGTTCGCGGGAATGTAAATCGTGACGCTGCCGTTGAAGCTTTCAAAGCTGTAACGCCCATCATCGTAAATTGCGCCCTGATAATTTACGCTGCCGCTGTGACTGTTGAGATGGACTTCGTGCGAATCAACCTCGCGGAGACTGAGGTCGCCACTGGTGGATTTGGCTTCGATCAAGCCTTTGACATTGGTAATTAAAATACTCCCACTGACAGAACTGGCGCGCGCACCTTCCTGCACATTGCGGATGGTGGCGTTGGCGCTGACGGCTGTGACTGCTACGCGTCCTTTGATATTTTCCGCCAGAATTGCATTGCTGATACTTTCGAGCGTCGCATCACCGCCGGCATCTCTGACAATCAATTTGCCGCTGATCGCACGAGCATTGACGCGTCCGCCAATTTTTTCAAGGCGGACATCGCCGCTCATGGCATTGACCGCAACGTCGTCATGCAAATCAAGCGCTGTGATGCTGCCACTCGTGGCCTGGGCTGAAAGTCTGGAGGTGACATCCGAAATTCTAAGTTCGCCGCTGGTCGAATTAATGGTCAGCGTGCCGCCGATGTGTGCGGCTGAAATATTTCCGCTGGTGGAATTGAGATTCGTGTCGCCACCAATTTTGTGGGCGGTGATATTTCCGCTGGTGGAACGAACGATGGCACGTGACCCGGCGTCGGTGATGGTGATGTCGCCGCTGGTGGTTGTGATGGCGTTGAGAATTGCTGTGCGGGGTACTTTTAATTCATATTCAACTTCGACGTGGCGAGAATTTTTCCACGAACTGCGCGGCGCAAGCGTCGTGATTTCAAATTTGTCGAGGCTCTGGACAACTTTGATTTCGACGGTTGGAAAATCTTCCCGTGCGCCGCGTTTGACCGCATCAAGCTGCACGCGGTTTTCGTTCCATCCGGTGAAATGAATAAAGCCGCTGTGATTGGCGACGCTGATTGTCGCGTTTGGTTTCAGTTCGTAACTTTGATGCAATTCGTCCTGAGCTTGCAGCGAAGTCACCAGCCATAACAGCAGCGAAGTTGCGATGAGAAATTTTGCGATGAGGACGGAAGTCTTCATAAATTTTAATGGTGTGCAGTTTTATCGCATGGCGACTTCCTGCATCAGTTCGACTTTCTTTGAATATGCCGCGAGTAAAAATTTCGCGGCGGATGGATCATTTGGTTGTTGGCGCAGCGCCTGTTTACTGGCGGCAATTGACGCATCAATCAGGGCTAAACTGCCTTCATATTGTTTGCCTGCGCCTTCGTCAAAATTAGCTTTACGTTTGGCAATCGTGCGTTCCAGCAGCTTGATTGCGCCCTGATATTCGCGGGTCGCTTTCGCTATTTGTTGATTAAGCAACTCGTCGTCACTGAGCTTTTGCAGTGCAGGTTTTTTTACTTCAACTTTTGGAGCCGCCGCGTTTAGGCGCACATGTTGTGAATTGCTGCGCTGTTGCGGGACAATTTTTTCTTCCGGCTTTGGTGATTCAGATGAAGCCGCGGATGGGATCGGGCTTGGCACTGGTCTGGTTTCGACCACTATTTTTTTATCATCACGCGTAGAAAAGTACAGCGTAGTCAAGCCCACAGAAAGCAAAATTAACAGCACCGCAAAGCCAAACTGGCGCAACATTGATGGCGCAAAAATTGGCGTAAATAAATTCCGCAGATTTGCTGTCCAACCGGATTTTGAAGATGTTAGCGCGGCGTCTTCGCTATGAATGCGAGCGTGAATTGCGCTCCACATTTCATCCGGCGGATCAATCGCATTCTGTTCGTAAAATTGAGCAAAGATTTCATTTTCGCGGACAATAACAGCCCGCGCCTGACGGCAATCCGCGCACACCGAGAGGTGTTCACGCAGGGCCGCAAGATCGGCAGACGCCAATTCGTCGCCAGGGAAATCTGCAAGATTTAGTTGGCAATATTCACAATTCATAGTTTGGTGGTCAGTGGTCAGTGGTCAGTGGTCAGTGTGTTTTACAACCGACCACCGCTCACCGACTACCGATATAAGGTTCCAGCCGCTTTCTCATTTCGGCCCGCGCCCGATGCAGATCGGTTTTCAGCTTGCCGATGGAATGTCCGGTGATCGTGCTGATTTCTTCGTAACTCTTTTCGTGAAAAATCTTCAAGCTGAACACCAGGCGTTTGTCTTCGTCCAGTTCCGCGAGCGCTTGTTTGATGATCTGATTCATTTCACGATCCAGCATCGCGCCATCGGGTGTAATTCCCGGCGCCGTTAAATTTAAGGACTCCGGCTCGTCCAGTCCGAGGTTG
>JANMKB010000539.1:0-4878 GCA_031371805.1 Blastocatellia bacterium
ATTGAATTTAAAGGGCCAAGTCGTGCGTATGGCGTCGAAGTGAAAGCTTCTGCCAAGCTCACTCGCGTCCTCAGCCTCAACGCCGGAATCACCCGCATCGGCAATGCTTTTTATCGTGGAGAGTCGCCGCGCATTTATGTAGATTCCGCGCCGCGCCTGACTTCAAATGCCGGATTGACGTTATCGAATTGGCGCGGCTTCAGTGGCTCCCTGCGCTACCGCCACATTGATAATTATCGGTTGGATGGCGAAGATGTCACGATCAGAGCCGCCGGATTTGATGTCGTAGATTTCAGCTTGAATCGCAAAATCCGGCGCGGCATGGAATTCAATCTGGCGATAGATAATCTGACGAATAAACGTTACTACGAAACCCAAAATTATTTTGAATCGCGAGTCAGACAAGGCGAAGAACTGAATTCACGGATTCACGCAACGCCGGGTTATCCGATTACCGTGACGGTTGGGATGACGTTTCGATTATTTGCGAAAGATTAGGATGAGCCAACACGCCTTTCAATGTTGCAGATTAAATTTCAACCTCGTGGTTAGGGTTTGCCTCGTAATTTGTTTTTGTGCTTCGTTTACCTTCGCTCAAAATCTCAAACAAGAAAGCGTCTCATTCCAGAATGGCGAAGTCCAATTATCAGGAACACTGTTTCTGCCAAATTCAAGCGAGAAACTCCCCGCGATTGTAGTTCTGCATGGTTCTGGCCCTGATGAAGGTTTGCAATACAAGATTTATGCTGAAGAATTTGCCAAAGCAGGAATTGCTACGTTGGTTTTTGACAAACGAGGGTCGGGGAAATCGGGTGGTGATTGGCGAAAGCGTCCGTTCAAATTTATGGCAGGCGACGCTTTGTCGGCGGTTATGTATCTACAAAATCGTCCTGAAATCAGTCCAGCCAAAGTCGGTTTGTGGGGAATTAGTCAAGGCAGTTGGACGCTTGCTTACGCGGCGGCACATTCCCCAAATGTAGCTTTTGTCATCTCGGTGGCAGGCAACGCCATCTCGCCTGCCTAACAAGAGATTTGGCATAAAGATAATATGTATCAGGCACTCGGATATTCGGAAAAAGCCCGTGATATTGCTCGGAAATTTTGGCAAATGGTTTTTGATTGGCTTGTTTTGGTGGATGAGGGGAATTTTCCTTTGCCCGCAGGTGTGCTGGAATCAGAACGCTCTGGTATTTCGATTGGGATGAATTATGATCCTTTGCTTGATTGGAAGAAAATCACTCAGCCTGTTTTACTTATTCATGGTGAACTTGACAAATTATCACCCGCCAATGAATCAGTTTCACGTATTTCTGCGGCGTTAGCCGATAACAATAATTTTACTTACAGGATATTTCCAAAGGCTTCGCACACGATTACAACTAACAAGACAGGTCTCGAATTTGATTGGGATGAACATTTTGCATCTGATTATTTCAAATTTACGACCGATTGGATTTTATCCCAAACAAGTCAAAAATCAGGTGTTACAAAAGGTGATTTGCTAAAAATTGTTCCATCACCAGATTTTGACGATTCAGGGCGTTTGGAAAATTAGTTTGGTATGGAACCGCATTACCGCAGATCGGAATGATGATTCTCTTTCCGATTATTTTTTTGTTTGGTTTGTTCGCTTCAGTAATTAGTTTTACGAAAAAGAAAAGATTAACAGTGATCTTTACGGGTTTAGTTTGTTTATTCAATTCTCTCTTGCTAATCGGGTTCTATGCGTTTTTGGCGACTTCGATTTTTCCGCAAGGAATAAATCTGGTTTCAAGTTATTCAATTCCATCATGGCAAAGATTGTTGCCGCTTTTAGGCACAATAAGTTTGGTTTTAACCATAATTTCGCTAATCACATTTTTCAAAAACCAAAAAGATATAAAAAAATGGCAATTGGTTATTGGCTTTTTTGCGATAGCCTTTACTGTGTGGCTTTATTATTGGAACTTACTTGACTTTTATCTTTAGGGAAGTGGAGCAGGTTGCCACAATGCGAATCATTAATCTCACTGCTGAAAACAGTCGAGCGGTCGAACAAACTGCAATGCTTTTAGTGGAAGGCTTTCGCGCTACGGGTTCTGCATCGTGGACGAATCTTGAGGACGCGCTGTCAGAAATACGCGATTCTTTCCAGCCGGATCAAATCAGCAGAGTCGCTGTTGACGAAGCAGGTAACGTGCAGGGCTGGATCGCCGGGACGGAAGAATACGATGGTCACGTTTGGGAACTGCATCTTTTGGTTGTCCGCGAGGATTGCCGACGGCAGGGAGTAGGAAGAGCACTCGTACTGGATTTTGAAAAAGAAGTAGCTCTGCGTGGAGGCAGTACAATTTTTCCTGGCACGGATGATGAAGTCTTTCGGACATCAGTTGGGGGAGTAGACCTCTATCCAAATGTACTGGACAAGCTTCATACAATCAGGAATCTGCGCCAGCACCCATTTGAGTTTTATCAAAAAGCAGGCTTTGAAATTGTCGGTGTCATTCCCGATGCCAATGGTTTTGGCAAGCCGGATATTTTAATGGCGAAGCGAGTATCAAAAACATCACCGACAACCGCTGATTCCGACCAGTCTTAAGGCGCTCCTGTAATTCCTCCTCCCTTCCCGCCCCTATTTGATCGCAACTCTCACCGTATTTGAATTTTTGCCATCCGCTGTCACGATGAGATCAATTTCCCCACGCCCTGCCAGCGATTGTGGCAGCAACAAATTGATTTGATCCAGGCCTGCATACGTGCCTTGTGCGCCAGCATAATCCACTGGATATGCAGTGGTTCCAAGGCGAACGGATACCGCCGCGCGACTGCTGCGATTGCGCAAGCCGGTGCCAAACAAAATCAGGAACACTTCATCGTTCGGGATGGATAAATCAATCGGCACTGCTACAAATCGATTGAGCGTGGCATCCCATCGTGCAATTGCTTCGTTGCTTTGAACCCCGTTTCTCACCCGTACTGCATACGCTGCGGCGATGCCTGTTCCATCGGCGCTCGCAGAAAAAAGCCCAGGCGTTACATCTGTGATTGTAATTATTCCAGTCGCCGTCGCTCCGCCATTATTTGTGAGTGTAATCGTCGCATTGCCAGCGGCGCATTCTTTGGGAAGCAAATAATTTACCTGAGTTGGAGAAACGTAAAAGAGCGGCGCGAGGCGCTCAAGACCAGCGCTATCACGAATCGAAATGCTGGTTCCGCCAAGTTGTATGGGCAGCGGAAAGCTTTGGGCGGCAACGGTAGTGGTGGAAAGATTGACACCGAATCCGGCGGCGATTGCCTCCGGCGCAATGGATGCGCCAACGTAACTGGCGGCAGAAACAGTGGTCAGCACGGAACTTTTATTACTGAGTTCCCAAATATCATTAAGGACTCCATTGTCACCCAAACCACCAAAAATGATGAAACGATTTTCGCCTTCGATGTATGCGGCCAACGCGCCATTGCGTTTGCTCGGCGGATTGGCGACGGCCAGTTGTGTCCATTGCTTCGTTTGAAAATTGAAGGATTGCAATTCGTTGAGATTGCCATTATTTGAGTTGCCGCCAAAAACTACGAATTGTCCGGCCTGATCAACAAAACTGGAGGCAAACAATCGTCCAATAGGACGGGGCGAAATTGTGAAATCCTGCCAGATGCGTGACGCCAAATCGAATGCCCACAGGTCATCAAGCGGGCCGTTACGTTGTCCGCCATAAATGATCATTTTGCGATTTGTGCGATCAAACGCCGCCGTCAATAAACAGCGAATGTCCGGTTTCGTACTGCTGGGAGTCCAGTCCTGCCACGTGTTGCTGGCGAGGCCGAAACTTTGCGTATCCTGGAAGCGGCGCGATTCTTCGGTAAAACCTGCGAATTGCACAAGGCTGCGCGAGGTCGGGTCAAAAATTGTGCCGTGTCCGTAACGCGCTTTGGGGCGTGATGCAACGGGTGGAGAAACATCGCGCCATTCCAGCGTCGTCAAATTTAATGCCCAGGTGTCATTAAAAAATCCTGCTCCCTGCCCCGCATAAATCACCATTTGCTGCCCGACCGGATCATAGACAGCATCAAAGCCGAGGCGTGGCGCCGGCGGATTGCCACTCGTTGTCAATTTTGCCCAGGTTCGTGTTGCCAGCGTGAACGCCCACGTATCATTGGTCGTTCCGGCATTGCCTGTCCCTGCAAAAATAATGATGCGCTTGCCAACCGGGTCATAAATTGCGGCTCCGTTGCGACGTGCGTCCGGGGCTTGTCCGGTAGTCGGTGTCAGCTCGCGCCATTGCCATTCAGTGGCCTGTGCAACTGCGCAAATCGAGAGCAATGTAAACACACACCCGGACAGAAAAAAGCGGAAACAGGAAGCGCTAATACGTCTGTAACTATTCATCATCAATTCTCCAAATAGGGATTATTGTTACTCAATGAATAAATTGCAACGCGGCTAGATTTTATTCCCGGCACGAGAAATTGTTGCGACGTTTGTTATTATGCAGAAGCCCGCACGAAATAAGGGCGCGAGGCACGCGTGGTTCTGCATTAGGAATAGGCTGCAAAACAAATGAACAAAATCTCTGAATTTCTTTTCGGGTTGAATAAGGATTTAAGTGCATGGTGTCAGGGGCGAAGCGCACTGCTACGCCTGCCATTATTGGCGTATCTCGCCTTTGCCGGGTTTAATCATGTAACAGACACAATGTATTCAAGTTGGTTCGGCGGCTTGACGTTTGGGATTCATGAACTGGGGCATGTCATTTTCAGGCCGTTTGGCGAATTTATGTCCATTGCCGGAGGAAGCTTGACGCAATTGGCTGTTCCAATTATCGGAGCGGGGATTTTACTTTATCAGCGCGATTATTTTGGTATCGCAGTCGCTGGTTGCTGGGAATCTTTTAGCCTGTATAA
>JANMKB010000546.1:0-8885 GCA_031371805.1 Blastocatellia bacterium
CCTTTGACATTTTTGTAATCGCTGAAGACCCAGCGGTATTCGACTTCGGGAGCTTTCGCCAGGGCTTCCTCAAATTGTTTGCGCCGTTTTTCTGAGGCTGCCTGTCTTGCCTGACGCAATTTTTCCTGCTGTTCCGGGGTCAGTTTCCGTTCATCCTGCGCCGGGGCTGGCCGCCCCATCATCCGCATCACCTGCGAAAGCTGTTTGCCCTGATATGACAGCATCAACAGACGATGCGTTTTTTGTTCCACATACAGACGCGCGCTGAAACCTTCCTGACTTTTGACATCAATCATATCGGCTGTTCCGTCCGGTTCTTTATACTCGCCAACATAGCTCCAGGTAAATGAATCAAAGGCAGGAGTCGTTAAGAGCCAGCCCAGCATCACCCGCACAAAATCAGCTTTGCGGCGAACTTGTGCATGTGGATCGTTGAGATTTTCCCGGCTTGGCGCATCACCGTTACCGCTGATGGAATTGGGAAGGCGGTAAGTTGAAGTCTTATCATCTTCCTGTACTGTCACCGTTGTGAAGGGTTGGCTGCTCTCGCTCCGGCGAAATTTATCGGGCAGCAAAATACTATACTCAAGGTCGCTCTCCATCCGCGACTCGCCTACGGTACGGCGTGCGAGAGCTGTAACAGAAAGGCTTTCCAGTCCTTTGAGCTTAGCTTCGCCGCCAATCGCCGCACGGGCTTGTTTCATAATTTGCTCAGCTTTGGACTGAGCATCTGTGGATTGCGCCTGAGCAAATGTTGCCAGCATCAAAGCGCCTGTGATCATCAAAACAAATTTACGCATTTCGTTCTCCTGCTGATAAATTCCGGGAACCGTAGTGGCGGAAAACCCGGCTCGCTATGGCTCGCGGTACTGTACCGGAATGAACCCGGCTTGCTACGGCTCGCGATACTATACGATCATCTTACGCCGTATTGACAGGTACACAAAGTTGGGGCGGGCAAAAAAATAGCCACACGTATTAGCTGAGATTCCGGCCTTTGCGTGGGGCTATCAATTAACCCAGGATATTTCGGATAAGAGAAAAATCGAACTGGTGTTTGCGCCAGTACCTTACCTATGAGGTACTGGCGCAAACAATTACTAGAAACTAAAGCGCAGGCTCAGTTCAAACTGCCTGCCAGCGCTGGCGCTATTTGAAGCGCCGAAATAGGGCGAAGTCAAAGTGCCGCTATATTGACCAGGGTTCACATGGTTGAAAAGGTTAGTGATTTGCGCCTGGACTTGCAGCGAATAGCGGAATCCTTCGGCTCCACCGCCAGGGCCGCCAAAGCCACCACCGCCACGCCCGCCGCCGCCCATTCCACCCATCATTCCACCCATTCCACCACCACCACCGCCACGTCCACCACCATCACGTCCGCCGCCGCCACCACCCATTCCACCGCCAGCAGCATTTGGGTTATCTTTCTTTTTGACGAAGCCAAATGTTTTACTGACATTCAGATTGAAACCGATAGTCCCTGGCCCAATCGCCTTAATTCCGTTCGGAAAATTTTGTGTCAGGTACTGCGTGAGCGTCTGAGTACAAATGGTTTTACCAGCATTGGCCGGATCAGGAATACTGCTGCGGCAACCAACAACCTGAGCATACAGACTGGCTGGCAAATCGGCATTGCGTGTAATTCCTAAGGGACGATCATTGTAATTGTTATCGCGATTCAGGTCTTGTCCCAGCGTCACACCAAAGGGCGAACCACTTCTCAGATTAAGCATCGGTGAGAGTCCGATCCCTTTTGGCAAAGAAATCCGCCCCATCAAAAAGAATGATTGCCTGCTCATAAATGTTGTAGGTCCCCACTCTTTAGTCAAATCGTAGTTATTGGGAGGAGGAGAACCAATTCCGTCGGAGTCGTTTTTCACACTGGCGAGCGAATAGTTGGCAAAGAACGAGAAATATTTTCCGGCTCTGCGATTAAGCTGTACTGCCAGTATTTTGGCTTCGGATTTTGCCGATGATTCAATCTGGTAAATATCGCCCTGCGCCTTATTTGGTCTGGTGCAGTTAATATCCAGCGGCGACGTGCAGGAACCAAGCTGGTCAAAGCGGATCGCATTGATGTTGCGCACACGGAACTGATGCAGGCCGCGCGAATAAATAAAGTTGACAGTGGCCGCTAAACCACGTGGCAATTGCCGCTCCACGCTGGCATTGACGTTATACGAATAAGGCGACCTGATCCCGCTATCAAGCGTCCGAATAATTGTGCTTTGCAACGTGGATTTAGCGACGCAATTCTGAAGATTATCATCACAACTTAGCGGCAAAGGATCGCCGGGTTTGTAATCTTTGTTGTAAATCGGATTGCGAATCGTAAAGCTTTGTTGCGTCGTGCCATTGAAGCGCAGGATTTGCGAATAGCTGCCAGCACTCAGACGTTGATAGAAAAGTCCGGCCCCCGCACGGAAAGAAGTTTTGCGATCCTTGAAAGGCGACCAGGCAATGCCTACACGTGGCGCAATATTGCTTTTGTCATCCAAATGCTGCTGCAATTCATGCCGCACACCTAATGACAATGTAAATGCCTGGCTGACACGAATATCATCATTGAGGAAGTAAGAATATTGCGACTGGCTGTAACGCAAGAGCGGGTCACCTGTATTAACGGTGAACTGATATACCCCACGCGCTGTATTGCTGGAACAGGTGATCTTTGCTGCGGTGCAATATGCACTTAAACCAGGAAAGGTATAAGTACCATTAAAGTTGCTCAAACTATAATTACGATTTTTCTCGTACTGCACCTGCACACCGCCTTTTAACGTGTGCTTTTTCAAAGTATAGGTCAAATAATCCTGTAATTCGTAATCGAAAGTACGCGAATTACTCAAGCCTGTGGTCGAGCCACCGCCATTGAAAGCATCCAGTACATTAATGGCAATGCCGGCTGTCCGCGCTTTGGCAGTACTGGTGTCATAGCCAAACCGAAGCCGCGCTTCGTTAATTAAACGCGAAGTGATAATTGAAGTGTTGGTAATTTGTAAATCGTTACCAGCACTGCTGGAATCTGTCCCGCGTTCCGGCAATGTATAATTCACGACGCCGCTCGCGCCACCGCCACCACGACCACCGCCACCACCAGGCCCACCACCAAATCCGCCGCCAAAGCTCACTGCAAATTCCTGATTTAGAGAGTTGCGTTTGGAATGCTGATAGCTCACACCCAGCGTGTTCTTTTGGTTAATCAGATAATCGGTACGAATATTAAATGACGTATTGTCAGCCGGTGCCAAAACGTTAGCAGTAATTGCGCCTTGATCGGTAATCGCATTTGTCGTACTCCCGCCTGTTAAATTCCGGCGTTCCCCAAAAGCGAAAAACGACATCTTCTTTTTAATAAGTGGCCCACTTATATTGAAACTGTATTGCTGTTGACTGACATCAGGTTTAGTCTGCGCAAAAGCATTGCGCGCATCCAGGGCTGAATTGCGAAAGCTCGTACTAATCGAACCGCGCCACGTGTCATTACCAGGCTTGGTCGTGATTTCGATCCGACCAAAACCAGGTTGCGAAAATTCTGCCGAATAAGGATTCTGGTTAATCGTGATTTTCATAATGGCGTCTTTGGGTGGGAGCCTGCCGCCTCTGAAACCATTGACCATAATTTCCGCGCCGCCACCCTGTCCGCCACCTGAAGCGCTCGCCCCTGGCCCCGCCATCGCCTGTAACACATCGCGCAGGTCATCTTCATTGTTGGGCAGATTATCAATATCGGCCTGCCCTAAAACCGTCGCACTTAGATTTTGATCCGGCTCGACAGTCACGCCATTTGCCACATCTGTCACTTCGGTCGCAATTTCAACATCGCCCACCTGCATCGTAGCGGTTAAGGCTTCTATGCGCGGCATTTTCAAATCACTAATCACAAACGGCTTGAAGCCGGTGACCTGAATATAAAAGTTATAAACACCCGCCGCCACATTCGGGATCGAAAAATCGCCCGTCGCATTTGTCGTCACCACGCGCTGTTTTCCGCCCGGCAATACCAGCGTCACTTTCGCACCGGGAATCACCGCGTCTACGTCATCAACGACTTTACCGTTCAGGGCCGTCCCTGCGTTGTTCTGTGCTTGTATGGTGAACTGAGTCAAAAACCCGATGCTCACAAAGCAGAATAAAATACTTAAAAATCTCACAAACCAATTTTTCATAGCAAACCTTTTATCTGATAAATAATTGTTATCCGGTCTTAACTTCGTTGGATTATTTTTACTTCAACTACCGAGTACGTGGGTATAGACGATGGGTATTTGCAATGAGTTTCAGATATTTACCAGCAAAAATGTAAAGAATTTGTAAAGCGGGAAAAACGCAGGAAAGAATATTCTGTCGTTTATTTTAGAGATTATTTTTTTGAGAAGGGAATGGGGCGAGTAGAGGGTCTCGAACCCTCGACCTCTAGAGCCACAATCTAGCGCTCTAACCAACTGAGCTATACCCGCCACATAGGGTGTTTGCAACGGGGGACATCTTACTCATCTCAATCGCGTTGGTCAAGGCGGCGGCTTTGCCTTTCGGTATCTCGCCCTCTACAATCATTCGTTATGTTGAGAGATAAACTACATCACCTCGGTCGTTATCTATCGTTAATTTTGCTGATGGGGATCATTGGCATGCTGATTGTGTCCTTTATCAGAAGCCGCAACAAACGTCAGGAGATTCCGCCCGTTCAGCGTGGGGAGTCCAGTCTGGGTGACAAAATTCTCGCGATCACTGAAGGCTATCAATATGTCAGTTCCGATAATGGCAAGCCAAAATTCAAAGTAATCGCCGCGAAAGAAATCAATTATGTCAGCGGCAAACACGAGCTGGAAAAACTTGAGCTGACGGGCTTTGACCTGACCGGGAAAGAAAGTGGTCGCATCAAATCCGACAAGGGAGAATGGCTGCCGGATAAAGAACTGGTAAGTTTCGGTGGGCATGTGGTGGCGACCAATGCCGAAGGCCTTGAGGTAACCACCGAAGCATTAAATTATAATGTCAAAACTGAAATTGCGACCAGTGAGGTAGCCGTCAATTTCAAACGTGCTGAACTCAGCGGCTCCAGCCTCGGCGCGACGTTACAAACAAAAGAAAAGAAACTTTCCCTGCTCAAAAATGCGCATGTCATTGTCGCGTCCAAAGATCCAAAAGGCGCATCGCTTGATCTGAAAGGTGATAAGGCGGATTACCTCCAACTTGAGGGCATCGTCAAACTCATGGGAAACGCCGCCGTCACCCAGGGCGAGCAGTTTGGCAAAGCTGATTTCATCACTGGTTTTTATCGGCAGAAAACAGACAAGCTGGAACGTGTCGAAGCGCGTGGCAACAGTAATTTAAAATCACAGGAGAAAGGCAAAAACCAGGAAATTGCCGCCCGCGATCTGGACTTTTTTTTCGATGATTTGCAACGCCTGAGTAAAGCCATCGCCAATGGCAAAGCGGTGGCGCGTTCGCTGGAAAAAGATGCGCCGCGCGAAATCACAGCAGAAAAAATCGCAGCACAATATACGCCCAAAGAAAAAACCAGCGAGATCACTTCGATTGTGACGAATGGTCGCACCGTGATGAAAATTACGCCTAACGAGAAAAACGAAAAAAACGCGGAGCGAGTCATCGAAGCCGACGCGACAAACGTCACTTATTTTCCCGGCGGAAAATACCTGGCGCATGCCGACGCCAACGGAAATGCAGTAATGACGGTCACTCCCTTAGTTTCGACACCCAAAGCTGAAGTCAAAAAATTGCGGGCGCCAAAGTTCACGGCTGATTTTTATGAGACAGGTAACGACGTAAAAACTTTCATCGCGGATGGTAATGCAATCGCAGAATTCATCCCGCTGCAACCCGACAAAAAACATGTCAGGCGAATTTTGACGGGCAATAAAATGACGGCGAACTTTGCGTCAACAGCGCAGGACATTGTTGACTTGATCGTTGACGGCAGCGCCAAACTTGATGAAGGGGAACGGCATGCAACCGCCACCAAAGCAAATTACGTCGCGGCCTCACGAACTATTTTCATGCGCGGCAAACCACAGGTATGGGACAGCGTAGCACGCACAGATGCCCAGGAAATAGACGCCAATATTGACACGGGTGAAAGCCTTGCACGTGGTCGTGTGAGGACAACTTATTACAGTAAAGAAACCACGAATGGCGCGGCTCCTTTTAAGAAAAATAAATCTCCGGTGTTTGTCTCCGCAGAAAATGCTACCATCCGTCACCGCGAATCCGCCGCCAAATATGAAGGCAATGCACGGGCGTGGCAGGACGATAATTTCGTGCGCGGAGATGTAATCGAAATGGATAATGGCGAACACACGATGATTGCCACCGGTAATGCGCAATCGGCGCTTTATAATTTCGAGCGGGAAGTTGAAAAGGGTAAAAAGGAAACGATTCCTGTGTTTGGCGCCGCCGACCAAATCCATTATTTCGATGCCGACAAGCTGGTGCGCTACACAAATAAAGTCCGCATCAGACAAGGTACTGATCAAATTGATGCAGTGACAGCAGAAGCAATACTTGACGAAGATTATAAAATGACGCATTTTACCGCCCAGCGGGAGGTAGTGCTGACACAGCCGATGAGAACCGGTAAAGGAGACAAGCTGGATTACACCGCTGCAACAGATGAGGCAATATTGACGGGCAGTTTAGCGACTATTGAAGACCATGAACACGAAGCAACGTCAAAAGGCGCAAGATTGACTTTGCACTTACGCGATGCTAAGATCACCGCCAATGATGAGGGCGGCACGAAGCGCGTGAAAACGACTCACCGCATAAAAAAGCGAAGTTGAGGCTTTTAAGAGTGGCCGATTCAAGAGAGCAGGTAATCGTCGAAAATTTTACGGCGAAAATAGTAGTCAGAGATATTAACCAGTCCCCAGACGGATCGGCGGTAAGCCACACGAAGATTTTCAACTTAGCTGATTCATTACGTGCCGAGAACCTGAAAAAATCCTATCGTGCTCGTTGCGTCGTCAATAATGTTTCCATTTTAGTTTGCCCTGGAGAAATCGTCGGATTACTTGGACCGAACGGTGCGGGTAAGACTACGACTTTTTATATGGTGCTGGGATTAGAACGCCCGGATGCAGGCCGAATTTTACTGGGTGAGCGCGACATTACCCGCCTCCCGATTCATAAAAGAGCCAGAAGCGGAATCAGTTATTTACCCCAGGAAGCATCGGTCTTTCGCAAATTGACAGTCGAGGAAAATATTCTCGCAATTTTGGAAACGCTTAAATTGACGCGCCAGGAACGGCATGACAAGCTGGAGCAGTTGATTGAAGATTTCCACTTGGGACATGTGCGACGTAATAAGGGATATGCGTTATCAGGTGGGGAGCGGCGGCGAACAGAGATTGCGCGATGCCTGACGATTGAGCCAAAATTTATTTTGCTGGATGAACCATTTGCGGGAATTGATCCGAAGGCAATTGATGACATCCAGCAAATTATTGCGCAGTTGCGGGATCGCAATATTGGTGTGTTGATTACCGATCATAATGTGCGCGAGGCGCTGGCCATTACAGATCGTGCCTACATCATTAACGATGGACAAATCTTCCGTAGCGGAACACCGCACGAACTAACAACTGATGCAGAAGTGAGAAAAGTTTATTTGGGTGAAAAATTCAGGATGTAGCTTTTCGATGTTACTAATTAACGGTAAGCTCTTAGCGATAAAAAATTTGGGAATAACACGTAGCTGCGCTGACAGCTAATTGCCACCAGCTTTAAATCTTATGTCATTCAAGCAGGGACTATCACTTGGAACTCGGTTGCATCAGGGACTGGTGCTTACGCCTCAGTTGCGGCAGCGCATTGAAATGTTGCAAATGACCAAGCTCGAATTGAATGACCTGGTGACTCAGCAACTGACCGAAAATCCTGTCCTCGAAGAACTCTCCCCAGAGGAAATATCAGTGGCTCCGAGCCTGGGCGAAACAGATTTCCCGCATGAAGACAATTTGGGCGCTTCGTTGAATGGTAATAATGACTATGACTCAGTCGGCGAAGCGACAAACTATGTGAATGGCGCCAATGATGCTAATGATTTTGTAAACGGTAGTGGCGATGTGCGTGAATTTGGGGAGAGTAGTTTTGAAAACTACGCGAACAATGCGACTCCTTCAGCCGAGACAGCAGCCAGCCCTAACGAAACCGGCGAAGCCGAATTCAGTGAACGTGATTCATTTCAGGAAATTGATTTTGGCACTACCTTTGAAGAGTATCTTGATCCAGGTTTTCGCACTCGTGAAACTGAGACTAAAGAAGGCCCAACCTTCGAGCAATTCCTCTCTTCCGAACAAACACTTGGTGAATATTTAGAATGGCACCTGCGCATGACAGTCGCGCCGGATGAAGTCATTGCCGCCGCCGAAACCATCATTGGCAATTTGAATAATGACGGTTATCTGGAAGGAACACGCGAAGAAATTGCTGAGCGAGGCGGGTGGTCAAATGAAACGCTCAATGCGGCCTTTGAAATTATTACGCAGATTGAACCTGGTATTGGTGCATGTGATTTGCAGGAATGTCTGGCGCTGCAACTTTGTGCCAGAGGCCATGCAAATCGGCTGGCTGTTTTAATCGTGCGCGAACATTTCCATAAGCTCCTGAATCATAAGCTGCCTGATCTGGCACGCGAATTAAATATCTCGCTGGATGATTTGTCACAGGAACTCAAACTCATCCAGGAACTGCACCCTTTTCCAGGGCGCAAATTCGCTCGCAATAATACGCAGTATGTTGAGCCGGAAGTGTATATTGAGAAGATGGATGACGATTACATCATTCGTTTCAATGACGATGGCTTGCCGCAACTCCGCATCAATACCCAGTATCGGCGCATGATGGAAAATAAGGAAACCTCG
>JANMKB010000315.1:0-9818 GCA_031371805.1 Blastocatellia bacterium
AACGGATAATGTTTCATTATACGGTCAATGCCAATGGTGAACCAACATCGTATATTGATAGCTCAAGTATCGAATGCAAGTAGTTATCCGACTGCGTTGCAAGTAATTGTCACTTCTCTTGAAGATGCTGGCAGGCTAGTCCTTGCTTCTGACAATTGATGCGAGTCAGAGGAATAATCTATTAATGGATATTCTCTGATCAGCCTGAATTTTGTTCGTAACTTTTAGCCAGCACTTCCCCAACCAATTCTTAGCCCTAAAAGGAGTTAGATAAATGAAATCCCAAAATCTTCATGCATACACGCGCAGTGTATCAATCATCACTTTCCTTATCTTTGTATTATGCTGCTTCAGCTATCACAGTTCGGCACAATCAAAACAAATTAACCCAAACTCAATGCGCGGTGAATCGGCACTATTCGTGCGCTCGAAAATGGCGCATAAAGAAGCCTCTCGTCAGGCGCGTGAGCGTTCACCTAGACAGGCATCAGCAACAATCCAGTTGGATACCATTCCACAAGTGGAAGCGAGCGCCCAAGCATCCAATCAGCAGGCACGCTGGCAACAGGCCAATGGCCCGGATACGGGCTATGTCCTGAGCCTTCAGGCGAAGGGCGAGACGGTTTTTGCGGGGACTTCAGGCGGAATTTTTGTTTCACGTAATGCCGGACGTAATTGGAACTATATTGAGCAAGGCCCGGATAGTTACAATTTTCGTATCAGCGCAGTGGGCAATGTATTACTTGCCGCTGATGGACAGGCGCGTATTGCCAGCCTTTGGCGCTCCACGAATAATGGCAGAAGCTGGGAGGCTTCCGGTAATGGCTTACCGCCTGGAGTCGGCATCTACACAATAACAGCAATTGGCTCTACGGCAGTGGCGCATACAAATCAAGGCAAACTTTATCGCTCTTTGGATCAAGGCATGAACTGGGAAGCAGTGGACTTTCCTCAGCCGATCCCGTTTCCTAATTTTGCCAGTCTTGGCGGAACGCTTGTTATGGGGAGCAACATCGGGCTATTCATCAGTAATGACAATGCCGCGACGTGGCAGGAAGTTGCATTAAATCTGCCGCAGGGTGTAGTCGGAAACTGGCCTGGTGTCATTGGCAATCGCATCCTTGTTGGTACTACTGGCGCGGGTGTCCTGATTTCTGATGATCTGGGGCAAACGTGGCGCGCCAGTAATCAGGGGCTGCCTGCGAATTCAACCGTTGGCGGGATGGACACGATTGGTTCATCCGTTTATGCCAGAACAGAAACCGGCGATTTATATGAATCACTCAATCGCGGGGCATCGTGGGAATTGCGCCACTCTGAATTTTCACTCAATTTAGCTGTTAGCAATTTTGTCTCCAGCGGCGGCGTCATACTGGCGGCGACGACTGACGGCGTCATGCGTTCCAGCGATCACGGCAGAACCTGGCGGCGTTCAAGTACGGGCTTACGTGCGGCGGAATCATACGATCAGGAAACCATTGGCAGGCATTGGTTTGTTACTTCATGGGGGGGAGGATTCTGGCGCAGCAGTGATCAGGGGAAAACCTGGCAACAAATCAACAAAGGCATCGCACCAACGCGTAATCAGGGTCTGTTGGCGGGGCTATTGCTGGCAGACGGGCGCACGCTTTATGCCGGCACAGATACAAAGTTATATCGTTCGGATGATCTGGGCGAAAACTGGACGGAAATCCTTGATGTTATTCCCGAAGGCAATAGCACGTATTTTGGCAGAAAGCTTGGGGATGATTTATACATTGGCTTATTTGGCGGTGTCCTCGTGTCCAAAGATCACGGTCAATCGTTTCACCTTGTCGAAGGATTGCCCGCCGACCAGCCATTTGATGATTTTTGGAAATTGGGCAATATCCTGTATGCATGTAATTACGGCGGCGGCATGTTTCGTTCAGACGACGGAGGAGTGCAATGGCAGGCGATCAATGACGGGTTGGAAAAAGATGGCGCGCAATTCGTGAACGGCATCACGTCATACAACAATTCATTATTTATCGGGACTGATGCCGCTACTTTGTATCGCTCGGACAATTACGGTTATTACTGGTATGCCGTGGGCATCGGCGACATTGCGCCATCATTAGGGGTCAATGATGTCAAATTGTTTGGCGGAAAATTATATGCCAGCACCTATGGCGTAGGCGTTTTAATTTCCAGCGATGGTGGTTTGACGTGGGAAAAAATGAACGAAGGCTTAATCGGCAAACGATTATTTAATTTCAAGCGTGTCGGCGACAAGATCGCGATTAACTCGTCAGGACACAGCGTCTCTTTGCTCCCGATTTGGCGCGAATAAAAACGTTCCCACGATAGCTTTTCCAGGTATAAAAGCCTGTGAGTGTGACAACTCGCGGGCTTTCTTTTTCTCATCACAGAAAGTGCCCTTGAACTCAACCGCATTGAGCCTGAATCGCTACACAAATCAACAATCTTTTCCGCGTAAACCTGCATGCGATAAACGACAATTAGCCGCATTGCCTCATAATAAATGTTATTTGGCTGAGTCACGAAACTCGTCAACCATAGGAGGATAAAATGAGTGATGAATTTGAAATCAAAACAGAAATTAACCAGCAGTGTATACAGTGGTTACCAAGCGGCGAGGTATCGGACGTGGCAGACAAGACCAGATCCGTTTGCCAAAGTCTGGAATGAAATTGAGTGAGAGTTTACGGAACAGCAATGGCTGACTCAAGCCCTTTGCACCTGAAAAGTATCAAGCTTTTTCGGACACACTTAGGACAGGAGTTGATATATCTAACCCTCAAATTAACAGCAGGATTTTTTAGTTCAGTAAGCTACTGACCGCTTCAATAGCCCGGAAGAGAAAGCTGCAATAAAACTGACAACGAGTTTTTAGACTGATGTCGTGCGTAACCACGCAGGAACCAGAGTACGACGTAAATGCACCAGCAGAAACCCAATTCTGGTTTGTGGCGCATGTACATGTTTTGCTTCGTTATTGTTTTCAACTACGTCACTGCAACCGGGGCAGCAACGAGTGTACTGAAAAATCGGATACGAACAATTATCACATCGCATAGCTAGACATACCTCCAAAATTTATTTCGATTCATCGCTTAATTGACCGCTTAACGTGTGAGGGGAGTTGTTCAATGAGGATCATAACAACAAGCAAAATTATATAGAGCCAAAATCATTTGTCACTACAGATAATTTTCCCATTCTGCCTGTACAACTGTGTAATTTTTTCGCGTTTCAGCATTATTGTGTCGGGGTGCTACTTTTTAGCTGACAGCTCAACTACTTCAGAGACTTTGCATATTGAATGAAAATAGCTGATGATTTTCCTGCTAACCCCTAAATTTTAATCAGGAGAATCTTTATGCCAACCAACCGCCGGGAATTCATTGCCGCTGTTTCATCCGCAACGCTGCTTGCCCATAACCTTCAGGCCACAACGCCGGAAACAAAATCACGCCCGAACCGTATTGGCGTTTCGACGTATTCGTTCTGGCAGTTCACGCGCAAAGAAATGCGCGACATCGGCGCGTGTATTGATATGGCGGCTGAAATGGGCTTCGATGGCGTAGAGATTTTGCATCGCCAGATGGAACGCGAAGACGATTCCTATTTGCAAAGTATTAAGCAACGCGCTTTCTCGCACGGGCTTGATTTAATGGGCTTTTCCACGCATCAGGGATTTTTGCGTCCTGATCCGGCCTTCCGCGAAAAGAATGTTGCTGACACAAATCATCAAATCGAATTGGCTTACAAAATGGGCATCCCGACGATGCGCGTGAACACAGGCACGTGGGGCACAAGCAAAGATTTTAATGAGTTGATGAAAAATCGTGGCATGGAGCCACCAATTTCCGGCTTCACCGAAGAAGATGGGTTCAAATGGGCCATCGAAAGCCTGACGAAATGCCTGAAAAAAGCCGAAGAATGCGGCGTAGTGCTTGGTCTGGAAAATCATTGGGGCTTGGGACGCACACCCGAAGGATTGAATCGCATTGTTAACGAAATCAATTCGCCCTGGCTGCAAATCACAGCGGATACCGGAAACTTCCTCAAAGGTCCGTATGAAAAACTTGCTCAGATCGCGGCAAAAACGGTCCTGATTCAAACGAAATTTTATTACGGTGGCGGCACGTGGTACACGCTGGATTTGGACTACGATAAAATCGCTGGCATCTTTCGCAAACACAATTATCGCGGCTACATTTCGCTGGAATTTGAGGGGAAAGAAGACCCGAAAATTGCTGTGCCAAAAAGCCTTGCAGTACTTAGAAAGGCGTTCGGTTAAGAAGTAGCATTGTATGTGTAAAATTATTTGTTCGTTCTTACTCGCACTGCCGCTCGTCGTTTGCGCCGCAGTTCTCTTATTACCTTTTACTGAATGGAAACGTGCGACAACGCAACCAATTCTCAGTCCACGCGCATCCGGCTTTGATGCGGCGGGTACGTTCAACCCGGCAGTCATCAAAAAAGCTGGCAAATTCGTAATGCTGTATCGCGCCCAGGATGCAAAGAAAACTTCGCGGCTGGGGTACGCGATCAGCAATGACGGAATACATTTTACGGCGCGTCCTGAGCCTGTGCTTTCACCGGAAGCCGAATACGAAAAAGATGGCGGCGTAGAAGACCCGCGCCTCGTTGCCATCAGCGGCACATATTATCTGACCTACACCGGATACAACACGAAGGATGCACAGCTTTGCCTGGCGACTTCCAAAGATTTACTGCACTGGGATCGCAAAGGCGTGATCATGCCCGCGAAACAAGGTCGTTGGAACACAGGCTGGACAAAGTCAGGCGCCATTTTCACGCAAAAAATCAACGGAAAATATTGGATGTATTACATGGCCGACGTGCGTGACAAACCCGACCAAACAGGTGTTGCGTACAGCGATGATTTATTGCATTGGACGGAAGCACTTGATCAGCCTGTACTGCAACGACGCGCAGGCTTTTTCGATTCGCGTGTCGTCGAACCCGGCCCGTCTCCAATAATGACGAAAGATGGAATCCTGCTGATTTACAACGGCGCAGATGACAAACTGGTTTACAAAACAGGCTGGGCATTGTTTGATAAAACCGATCCGACCAAAGTTATCGCACGTTCGGACAAACCTTTTTTTGCACCTGAAACCGAATGGGAAAAAGTCGGACAAGTCTCCAACGTCGTATTCGTCGAAGGATTAGTTCGTGATGGCAAACGCTGGCTTTTTTATTACGGCGGTGCAGACAAACACATCGGCGTAGCTATCGCCAACAGCAAATAAATTTATGACCAGGCAAAGACCTTTAGACGAAGAATTTCAAATGCCGAGTTTTCGGCTCGACAATCGCGTTGCCCTCGTGACGGGCGGCAGTCGTGGGCTTGGCCTGGGGATGGCGCTGGCACTCGCGCATTCCGGCGCAGATATTGCGATTGCTTCACGAACGCAATCTGATCTGGCAACAGCCGCCGCACTGATTCGCGCAACCGGGCGGCAGGCTTTGACAATTCAGGCAGACATTGGCGATGTAGCTCAGAATTCAGGCATTATCGAACAAGTCACAGCAAAATTTGGTCGGCTGGATATTTTGGTGAATGCGGCAGGCATTAATATTCGCCAGCCGTTTGATGATTTCACGCCTGAAGACTGGGATAAGCTCATCAACATCAATTTGAAGAGCGCATTTTTTCTTTCGCAAGCTGCGGCACGCGTAATGCGTACACAGGGCGGCGGAAAAATTATTAGCGTTAGTTCCCTTTCCACTGAACTGGTGATTCCAAATATTGTCTTGTACGCCGTCAGTAAAGGAGGACTCAGAGGATTGACCCGCGCCCTCGCTGTTGAATTTGCGCAGGACAATATTACGGTGAATGCAATCGCGCCTGGACGCTTTTGGACAACGATGACGGATGCGGTTTTTTCTGATCCTGAAAAATATGAGAGCGCAGTTTCGGTTGTCCCAATGAAGCGGCCCGGAATCCCGGCTGATTTGGCGGGGGCGACTTTGTTACTGGCTTCAGACGCCGGAACATACATCACTGGACAAACGATTTTTATTGATGGTGGCTGGAGTGTGAGCGGTGGTGTGAAGGCATAAGCAACGGGCCTGTACCCTGAGCGGTAGCGACAGGGGATTTTTTGACTTAAGCCAAAGATATTTTAGTCAAATTGATCGAACAATCCTCTGTCATAAAAAGTAACAAATAATTCGCTTGCGCCAGCAGGCTGTAATGCTTAGCATAACCCCGCCCAATCAGCTAACCACTGTTAATGATGAGCCTTTTAGTGCGTTAATATGGCTGATGATAATTTAGTTAATAAATGTCTGCGCTGCAGAGCAAACTATTCGCCCGTTGAAGAACGCTGCCCCAGTTGTGGGTCGTTGCAAATCGCTATGCCAAATCAGACGAATAGCGATTCAGGCGAGGCCGCGAAATTTACTCCGGCCAGAGCACTTACCCGAATTTTTCTTTTGTCATTATTCCTGCTGGTTGCGTGTTACGCATCATTTCTTAAAACCTCTGACAGATTGAGCATAGAGCAAAGATATATGGTCGAAAGAGCCATTGCCAAACTTCAGCAAAGTGGATTTTCACAGGAAGCTTTTTTACTCAATAACATCACCAGCTTTCGCGCGTCAGATCATTGGTGGAATCGCCACGTTGGACATGGTAAAGCTTATGCCTCCACTAATTTCCCGTTTGAAATAATGACTCTCTACCCAGAGTTCTTTAATGCGGCTGAAGATGATACTGAGCGCGCAGTTATTTTGCTCCACGAATATTATCATTTGCGCGGTTATGGAGAAGACAAAGCTTATACTGAAGTTTGGAAGAGAAAAGACTCCCTGGGATATTCAGCAGATAAGTACAGTATGACAAGAGTCTGGAATAATATGCGCGAGAACACCCTGACTAAAACACCAAACTTATTTATCTGTGGTGAGTGCGGTACTGAAGATTGCACCACTAAAAATACCAGCCCGATAACTTAGCGCGGTACGGTACCCGGAGCCGTAGCGACGGGGTATTTTTCAAGTTTCAGCGCGATATAATGAGGCTGAAAGTATAATAGCTAAAGGCAAAACTATCATTACTCCGACTATCCCTAATTCTTTTTCACCAATCCAAAAAGTCATAAACAAGTTGAAACCTAAAATTCCAAAGTACAATCCAGCTGGGGCTAATGCTTTAAAAGGGTAAGTAGTAACTCCCTTTGTACTTTCGAGTTTAAATACTTTTTCCAACCAGCAAAAAACCCTTAGAATAACCGCGCAAACAAAAAACCAGCCTAAAAAATTAGCCAGCGTTATACCGAAATAACTGCCACCATCAGGATAGTAATAAATTTTCCCCAAAAACCAGCGATCACCACGCAAGGCTACCGGGTCAATAATAATATCCAGATACATCATCAGAAATGAAGCCAGTAAAGTTACTATCCAGGAATGTCTTAATTTCTGACTATCCTCTTTTTGGACATCGCGCCAGCTTACTTTTAGTTTCGCAAGTAAAGTTATAGCCAACTCCCAGCTAACATAAGACAAAAAAGTAAAGGAGAGCGAGTCCATAAAGGGTACTCCTGCAAGCCATAATTCTTTGTTGGTAGTTTCAGCGATGTAGTAATAAAGTCCGAATGGAAAGCCTGTCGCGGCGACAGCCGAACTCCATTCGCAAACGAAAGCCACGAGGAAAGCAATAAGTGTAAAAACTAAAGTACGCCTTCTGCCGATATGAGTAATGGCTAAGAATAAATAGCAGGCAAAGAAAACAAATACATAGGGACGATAGGTGACGGTTCCGATTAGTAGTTCAATAAAGTGGCGCATGAAAAGAAATTATGAGCGTAAGTGCACAGAAGCTGAGATGTACGCCTGATCACGTTGCCATCACAGTCTCTGCAAAAACATTTGGTCCAATTATCCTGCTCATTCTAAAACTATTGTAACCAGAATTAGCCACAGATAACACAGATAGAAACAGATTTTCACAGATATACCACAAGAAATATCCGCGTTAATCCGCTCAATCTGCGTTATCTGTCTTCTCTTCTGAAAATTCTTGCAGCTCTCTGTAAATCAGTGTAAATCTGTTTCTATCTGTGTTATCTGTGGCTAAATTCTTTTTTTAGAAGCTGGCCCAAAGCTGGATTAATACAGTGATTTCAAAACGCATCCGTGGCCTTACGAAGAAAAATTTCGTGGACGAATTTCGGCCAGTGATGCGCACGAAGGGCAAGCCTTTTGATTGGGTACGCGCACGCGCTGTGGGCGGTCGAACGCTCGTGTGGGGACGCGTTGCGCTGCGCCTGAGCAAGTTTGATTTCAAAGCCGCATCGCACCATGTCTACGGCGACAATGAAAAGGAATTGACGAAGGACGCGATTGATTGTGCGCACGAAATGATTGAAGCCGCGAAGATTGAACTGGTCGGCAAGAACCTTGAAATGTACGCGCCAGGTCACAGCATCCACGAAGTCGGTACGGCGCGGATGAGCAATGATCCAAAGACTTCGGTGCTGAATAAATGGAACCAAAGTCATGACATCAAAAATTTATTTGCCGTGGATGGAAGCTGCTTTTATGTCGAGCGGCTGCGTGAATCCAACGATGACAATTCTGGCGTTGGCAATGCGTTCGAGTGAGTATGTAATTGATCAGATGAAACGTGGTGAATTGTGAAAATTTGAGAAGTAATTAAAGTGAGTACAAAAAAGTATCTTGGAGAAATAAATGTCTGTAAAAGCTGATTTGAAATTTAACCACTTTACAATAGGACACTTGCGCATTGACCCACTTAAATTTTGGGGAAGTGGTGGCACTGATTTTTCCCAACTATATCTACCGCTTGAAATTCTTCTTAGACCAATTGAAATTGATGAAAGAGACAAAAATACAAATGAGAAATTGTATAGACACTTTACTTTGATAAACCTTTGGATTGATATGTATTTTTGCCCTGCTTCGTTGGAAACGTTCATTTCTCAGACAATTACCAGACCAATTCTAGACAGGTCAAAAGATTGGGATAGCCAACTCCAACTATCATTACCTATTTCTATGGCATCGCTTAATCATATAGAGAAAAACCGTTATGGAGATATTGAATTGAAATTTAGATTTGAGTATTTTTTTGCCTCGCACCCCAAAAGAGCCAGAGAAGCCATTAACGTTCCTGACCCTAGAATTTTAGATTTTTATTCTAATAACTCTGACATGAGAGTTAGTATTCCTAAATCTCATTGGGTTGAAAAAATACTGCCAAGTTTAGGCTGGGGAGAAATAAACTTGTTGAAATCAAGACACCTGAACAAGCTATCCCAGAAATTTACCAAAAGACATTGAAGGCTTTTGAGCAAGCGCAAACCTATATGAATCTCGGTGACTATCCGCAAGTAATCGCACAGTGTCGCAAAACTCTTGAGGCGATCCCCTCTGCAATCAAGTTAAAATTCCCCAAAGATGCAAAGCCAACATACAACGAAAAAATAGAAAAATTTCTAAGTAGCCTTTCATTGCCACAAGCAACAAACGATACACTCAAAATAATGCTAAAAGAGTTGTGGGCGATGACCAGCAAGCCGCACCATACCAATAGTACTTTCAATCGTGCAGATGCGGAATTTGTCCTCAATATTGCTGTTACACTGTTAGCGTACCTTGGCGAGCAGAAGAAAAATTAGATTGCGCACCTATTTCTACACTCGCCAAAGCAAGCTGAGCTTAATAGGAAAATAATAATGAGCGAGCTAAAACGAATTGCAGATCAACTCAAACGCGCCTACAGCGGAAATGCCTGGCACGGACCATCGTTACTTGAAGCATTGGCGGATGTTACT
>JANMKB010000323.1:0-5897 GCA_031371805.1 Blastocatellia bacterium
CGCGGTAGCGACTTGACCAGGCCGATGTGGGCGAGCCTTGCACCCGCTGCCTATCCTCGGCATATGGACCAGGAGACGAGCGACTGCGCTTTCTGCCTGATTGCGTCAGGGGCGGACACGACGCCTGAGATCATCGGGCGAAATCCATAATTCGCCGGATTCAATCAGCGCCTGATCAAGGTTGATGACCTGATCTCTGTAAAGAATCGTGACGGAGTTTTGGAGAGAATTATTTATTGCCATCTTAAGTTTTCCTGCTGGATATTTTCGTCCTGAGAATCATCATTGCATGCATGCTTAGCTTGCCGAAGTTCCTTGCTTCCTGCAAGCCGATGAAGGCTGGGATGGAGTTTTTAGGAGAATTGACGATGACGCGCACGCAACGAGGCAGCCAGAAAAAATGAATAAGTTGACAAATACATACTTAGGCATACAGTAGGCATTATGCAGTTTGAATTGGACTCCGGCAAAGCTCCTGCGAATGAGCAGAAACACTTTGGCGTAACGTTTGAGGAAGCGTGTGAAGTGTTTGCTGATGATTTTGCAATGGTTGAAGTAGACGAAGCACATTCTTTTAGCGAACGTCGTTATCGCATCATCGGAGCTTCAATCCAGCGGTTGTTGTTGGCGAACGGAAAGGTGACGTCATTCGCATTATCTCGGCGCGTGAAGTCGAGCCGCACGAAAAGGAACAATATTATGCCGACGAATAAAAAGGTCAGAAAAAAAACAGGAACCGTAAAACTTGAAGTGACAGAAAAACAATATCAGGCGATGCAGGCGAAAGGCATTGATGAAGACGCCTTACTAAAACCCGGCAAGCACAAGTTTGTGCGCGGGCTATTCAAGCAAATGCACCCTGATTATGAGCCGAAAAAAGCCAAAGTGCGGATTTCGATGTTTTTAGATGCCGATGTCCTCGCTCATTTTCGTACCCGTGCCGCGCAACCGCATGCGGCTCCCTATCAAACACAAATCAATCACGAATTACGTGCCATTATGGAAAGAGAATCCGCAGTTTCGGCTCAGCCTGCCAGCGCCGAATATTTCTCCCTGCTCGACAACACAGATTTTATTACCAGACTGGCAGAACGTCTGGCACAAGCTCCACCTGTCAAGCGTAAAAAAGCGGCTTAGAACAGGAGTCGGTTAGGGTTCTTTTGCGGCTCGTGCGGAAAGGCTGTGCCTTTCCGACTGTGACATTTCTTCGGGGCTACGCATAGCGGATGCGGCCTGTAAAGCGCCAGCGGGACAGTACGACGAGCGGTAGCGAGTTGGTCGGCGGTGGAGCGGGAACCAGATCGCTACCGCTATTAATTCAATCGCTGGCAGCAACGAAATTGACAAAATGGGTGTAACCCTTTCTTCTCCGACTTACCGGAAAGGCACAGCCTTTCCGCACATCAGGCGGCACAGCCGCAAAGTGGGAATAGCTCGCTAAAAAAGAATTTCAGCGCAATATTGCCGACCCCTGAAAATCACGTTGCGCTTTCGCTCCACTTCATCCTGAGCTATTATATTTTTTCCCGTTGGGATACCTATTCATTGGCGTCATTGCGATGTGTTTGGACTATCACTATGATGTCTCTGATTGAACTTGGCTGGTTGCTCGCAGGCGTTGGCGACGGCCTATCATTTGCAGATGACAGTCAACGCCGCGCAAAAGTTGATGGCATTAAAATTACGGCCATCTGAAGCTGTATTGGTTCCATAAAAAATGAAAAGCTCCTGCACTTTCATTTACTTTGCTGATTGAAATTCGCTCGTTACGGAAACCAAAATAATGACTTTGGTTTCTCAATTCATCAATCAATCACTCACTCTAAGGAGTACAACTATGCACCTGACTCGGATTCCACAGAATCTCATTCATTTTTCCTCTCTACTTTTCATCGCGATCTGGTTGTTATTAGGTAGCAATACGCTAATTGCCCAAACAATTACTGGTCGTATTACAGGCACTGTGACAGATTCCAGTGGTGCTGCGATTCCTGGCGTGACGCTAAAAATCACCAACGAAGCAACGCAATCAACTCGTACGACTGTGACCGATCCCAACGGTTTTTATGTCGCCACTAATTTGCCGGTGGGGTTGTACAGTGTAGTGGTCGAACAACAAGGCTTTAAAAAAGTCACGAGATCAGGCAATGATTTAGGTGCAGATGGTCGCCTAACCATTGATTTTGCGCTTGAGACAGGCGCTGTCACCGAGAGTATCGAAATCGTCGGTTCTGGTGAATCTGTCAACTCTACTTCCGGTGAGGTTGCCCGTGTCGTGGATCAGGATCAGGTGCAGTCACTGGCGCTGAACGGGCGCAATTATTTGCAATTGACGACGCTGATTCCGGGCGCTCCGTTGTTGGAAGACAACGCGCTTTCGCTGACCACCAGTTTGAGTGTGTCACAGCCGATCAATGGTAATCGTGGCAATGCCAACAACCTGACAGTGGATGGCGGTTCCAATCTGGATTCCGGCAGTAATGGTTCACAGATCAATAATGTTGGCATTGATTTTATCCGCGAAGTCAGTATTAAGACCTCAAATTTTTCGGCAGAATACGGGCGCAATTCAGGCGCTTCGATCAACGTTGTGACGCGCAGTGGCGAAAATAAATTTCACGGCGGCGCTTTTGAAAATATTCGCAATGATAAGTTTGATGCGAACAATACGTTCAATGTCTCGCGGGGTGTAGCTCGTCCCAGCTTGCGGTTTAATAATTTTGGATTCAATTTTGGTGGCCCCATTATCAAAGACAAATTCTTTGCTTTTGGCGGGATCGAATGGAAGATCATCCGACAGTTTACCAGCACGACTACGCAAACATTACCAACGAGTGCTGAGTTGAAAGGTGATTTCAGTGCGCGCAGCACAGTCTTTCTGAAAGACCCATCGAAGACGGGAACGTGCAGCGCAACGGTACAGACAGCCTGTTTTGCAAATCCCAAAATACTTCCGGCGAATTTAATTACCACCGATGGCAAAGCGATTGCGTCGGTTTACTCCATCATGTCAAAACGTGCTGTCTCTTTTCTTGATACACCGACTGCGAATAATGCGCTCTATCAGGAGCCGAATCCGTTTGATTCACGTGAAGACCTGTTGCGCCTGGATTATCGCGTCAATGAAAAACATACGGTGTATGGTCGCTATATTCATGACAAGTATGATTTGATTGATCCATTTGGAACCTTCATCACTTCGCCCCTGCCGACGATTCCGACGAATCGCTTGCGACCGGGGACAAGCTATCAAATTGGGCATACGTGGATGATTCGTCCGACTCTCATTAATGAAGCAAAAATCAATGCATCGTGGAATGGGCAGCGCGTACCGCCGGTTGGGGATTTCTGGATACGTGAGACATACGGATTTGCCTTCCAACAACTTTATCCAAGTGGCGGGCGCTATGAAAATGGTATCCCGAACGTGGCGGTAAACGGATTCGCCAGCTTTGTTGGCCCATCCGCTTCGTTGCTGTCACCGACGACGGATATTACGTTATCTGACAGTATCACGTGGGTGCGCGGTCAACATTCCGTAAAGACGGGATTGATGTATATCCGCAACCGCAAAGATCAGAATGGGCGCCCGAATTACACGGGCAATGTTTCGTTCAATGCGAGCGGAAATACGCTTTCAACCGGCAATGCGGTGGCTGATGCGTTGCTGGGGAACTTCCGTACTTATACGGAAACCGATATTGATCCAGTCGCGTTTTTCCGGTTTTCCCAGTATGACGCGTTTGTTTCAGATAGCTGGAAAGTGAATCGCAAGTTGAGCGTCGAATTCGGAGTTCGATATCAATACGGGTTACCCACCTATTCACAGCAAAACAACATGGCGAATTTCGATCCTAAGCTTTACGACCCGGCGAAGGCTGTGACGATATTAGCGAACGGGACGATTGATCCCACCAAAGGCGGCAATCCCTTCAACGGCTTAGTTCGCGTTGGATACGGTGTTCCCGACAATGAATTAGGTCGAGTCCCGGGCGGCAACAGTTCAACTATTTTATCAATTCCTACGGGAGCGCCTCGTGGTGTCTACAAACCACAACATTTATTTGCACCGCGCTTTAGTTTTGCGCTGGCTCCGTTCAGTGATAACAAGACTGCCATTCGCGGGGGCTTCGGTATTTTCTATGACAAGCCCGAAGGAAATCTGATTTTTTCATCGGTGAACGTTCCGCCATTTACGAAAAGCGCAACGCTTGAAAACAGCAACCTTGCAGCCTTAATAAGCGCGAAAGCGGCGGCTCCGGCTCCGTTTGCACAGATTGATGTGATTGATCCAAATCTCGTGGTTCCTCTGACGATGAATTATAGTTTGAGTGTGCAACGCGAATTGCCCAAAGGCATCTTTTTTGAAGCGGCGTATGTGGGCAATCAGGGGCGTCATTTGCTGCGTCAGCCTGACATCAATCAACCTTCGTTTGATGCACTTCGCGCCAATCTACTCTTGCCCACCGCCAACCGTCTAACCACAAATGCGCTGCGCCCATACAAAGGGTTTTCAGCCATTCGTTTGCGCATGTCCGATTCCAACTCAAATTATAATTCGTTGCAATTGTACGCGGCCAAACGTCGTGGCAACTCGACCATGACAGTGAGTTATACCTTCTCAAAAGCGTTAGCTGATACCAGTGGCAATGGTGATAACCCTGAAGAGTTTGCGAATCGCAGCTACAGCTATGGCCCTGCAACGTTTGATCGTCGCCAGATTTTTGTTATGACCTATACTTACCGTCTGCCATTTTTCAAAGGCCTCAAGGACAAGAGCCTGGCAGGCAATTTAGTAAAAGGCTGGGAAGTCAGTGGTATTACTCGCTTCCAGACAGGGCAGTATTATACGCCGCAAGCAAACTCTACGATTGGCGGTCGGCGGGCTGATTATCTGGGCGGAAATATCGCCTTACCAGATAATGAACGCAACCAGTCTCGCTGGTTCAATACCGCCGCTTTCGGCCCCGCACCTGAAGACAGACGCGGTAACGCTGGCGTTGGCTCAATTCTTGGACCTGGACGTAATGTTTGGGATATCTCACTTCGTAAACAGTTCGCTGTGACTGAGCAGGTCAAATTGCAATTTCGTGGAGATCTGTTCAATACCTGGAACCACGTCAACCTGAACCTGAATAATGGTGGATTGGTGGTGAATCAGGCAGCAACGAATTACGGAACGATCACAACCGCCGCGCCGGGTCGTCAGGTACAGTTAGGATTGCGACTGACTTTTTAGTTACATCAATTTTTTACAAAATCAGCGGGAGTCAGAAATGGCTTCCGCTTTTTTTATGCGCAGCTTTCAACCTTCAATTGCTATTGATAGAATGCCATCCGATTTAGTAGAAAATACCGTATTGCATTATGCCCAACGAATCCATCACACGCCGCGATATTCTCAAACAAGGAACAATGGCCGCTGCTATCACGCTTATGAATACAACTACGAACGCCGCAACTGAGTACGAAAAATATGACGGGCAGGGCTTGGCTGAACTGGTCCGCAAAAAAGAAATTACGCCGCTGGAATTGCTTAATGCGGCGCGGCAAAAACTTGAAGCAGTAAATCCGAAAATCAATGCGTTCGCTTCGTTGTTTTTCGACAAAGCTGAAGCCGCGATTAAGCAGGGTTTGCCGGATGGAGCGTTCAGAGGTGTGCCGTTTGCGCTGAAAGATTTGGGGATGAATTTGACGGGGACGGTGACTACTTACGGCAGCAAAGTTTGGAAAAATAATCTGGCGGAAAGCGACAGTACGCTGGTGACGCGCTACAAAAAAGCGGGGTTGGTGATTTTTGGCAAGACGACTTCGCCGGAGTTGGGGATCACGACGACTACGGAATCGGCGGTGTACGGTAAGACGCGCAATCCGTGGAATCTGGAACGCATTGCGGG
>JANMKB010000348.1:0-3270 GCA_031371805.1 Blastocatellia bacterium
ATGAGCTTTACTTATTTGGCTGAAAATCAAGTGGTACTCGCCAATTTGCCCGGCACTTGTTACAGTACAGCGGCGGCAAGCTTAGCGTAAAAGCCCCTGTCAACTCAACGCTAAAATTTAATGCTTGCCGGTTGAGGTGGAATGGAAAGAGAACTTGAAGTCACAAAAAACATCGCCCGTGCAGCAGGGCAAATTTTGCTGGATATTTACCAGACGAATCATGTCGTTGAGTGGAAAGGTTACGATGATCCGGTCACGATTGCCGACAAGCAGGCGAATGAATTTATCGTCAAAGAATTACAGCGGCAATGTCCCAATGATGGAATCCTCTCGGAAGAAGCCACGGACAATGAAGCGCGGCTCAGTAAAGCGCGTGTCTGGATCATTGATCCGATGGACGGGACGAAGCAATTCATCGAACGCATCGGCGAATTTGCGGTGATGATTGGGCTGGCGATTAATGGCAAACCGGAATTGGGCGTAGTCTATCAACCCACCGCGAACAAAATGTATTACGCGGCATCGGGCAGCGGAGCGTATCTTGAAGAATCATTAACCACCAAAAGATTACGCGTCGCGCCGACCACAGATTTTTCCCAAATGAGCGCCGCCATGAGCCGTTCGCATCATTCGCCCAAAGTAGATTTAATCAAAGAACAATTGGGGATTACCAAACAACTGCAATCCGGCAGTGTCGGGCTGAAAGTTGGATTGCTCGCCGAAGCACGGGCGCACGTTTACCTGCACCTCGGCGCAAAAACAAATCAATGGGACACCTGTGCGCCCGAAGCAATTTTGCGAGAAGCGGGCGGAGTGATGACTGATCGCAACGGCGCAGCTTTACAATACAACGTGGCAGAAATTCGCAATCTTCATGGTGTGATTGCAAGCAATGGCACGAGGCATGAGCGAGTAATTGAAACGACGCACGCCGTATTGATCGAAGAAAAATGATTTCCTATCCAGATCATCAGTACCTGATTACTGAACTGAAAAACTTCAAAACCAGACAAAAATTACTTGCCTCGGCAGAGTACCAAAAACATCAGCCGTACCTCGACAATTTACTAAAAACGCCCTGTGTGATTCCGGCGCAAAAATCTCGCCTGATGGTGCGGGATTTCCTGCGGGTTGCGCATTGGAACATTGAAAAAGGAAAACACCTCGACGCCGTAATTGATACGTTGCGCAATCATCCGACGCTCGGTCATGCCGATTTGATTTCACTCAATGAAGCCGATGTCGGAATGAATCGTTCGGGACAGCGTTTTGTCGCCCAGGAATTAGGCGCAGCGCTGGGGATGCATGTCGCCTTTGCCCCGTGCTATCTGGAATTTTCCAAAGGCTATGGCGACGATTTGGAAATGCCAGGCGAGAATACGATTGCCCTGCAAGGCAATGCGATCTTGTCGCGTTACGAAATCAAACGTCCGCGCATTATTCAATTGCCGCTCTGCTATGACCATTTTGATCATGTCGAAAAACGTATCGGCAATCGCAATGCGCTGGCTTGCAATATTGAAATCGGCGGACGACAGCTTTGTTTCGTCAGCACACATTTAGAAGTGCGTAACGCGCCGGCGTGTCGCGCCCGACAAATCGCCGCGATTGTGGCTGAGCTGGAAAAACCAGGTACGCCACGCGGAGCAATTATTGCCGGTGATTTCAATAGCAATACATTTGCGCGCGGCGGAACATTCACGACGATGCGCGGATTTATGCGGATGATGCTTTCCGAGCCGGAAAAACTCAAACAGGCCATTGTCGCCCCGCAAACGCAGGAGCCGCTGTTTACATTATTACAGCAGCACGGTTTCAGCGAACGTGAATTCAATACGAATGATGTAACCTGTTATGTGCCGATGAAAATTCTGGAAGACAGTTCAACGCTGCCGGACTTTCTCGCGGCGGCAATTGACAAGCAAATGGCGCGTTACAATCATCAACTTGATTTCCGGCTGGATTGGTTCATCGGGCGCAAAGAGGAACCGCTGCGAAATGGAGAAGTGATTGATGCCCACAGCGGAGTTGCCAGCCTGCCGCCGCAAACCATCAGCGGACTGGTCAATGAAAAAGGTGGACAGATTTCTGATCACAACCCCATCACAGTAGATGTTCGGCTCACCTGATTTTGCCTAAAATCCTTTGCGCTTTTCCCGCCCTCTTTCTTCGCCCAGTTGCGTCAGCTTCTTCCACTTCTTTTGTTCATTGCGACGTGCAAAATCATCCTGCCGAATAGTCAGGTGATGCAATTCCTTTTGCATCTTTTCATAATTCTGAAAACGTTCGTGGGCCAGAGTGCCGTCCGCCAGAGCCGCCCGCACAGCACAGCGTGTTTCCTGCTGATGATGGCAATTCGTGAATTGACATTGCGCGGCTAAAGCTTCGATGTCGTCAAAAGTTGTCCCGATTCCCCGCTCGACCTCCCACAATTGCAATTCGCGCATGCCAGGCGTGTCGAGCACCAAACCGCCCTGTGGCAAAAGGATTAATTCCCGCTGTCGTGTCGTGTGCTGACCCCGATCATCGTGGTCTCTGACCTCTTTCACCTTTTGCCGCTCGAACCCCATCAGGTAATTGATGATCGTTGATTTACCAACGCCTGATGTGCCGATCAGCGCGATGGTTTGTCCGACGCCGCAATATTGCAGCAAATCGTTAATGCCCTGATTGATTTTGACGCTGGTGGCATGTACTGGAACCTCCAGCGCTACATTTTGAATGGCAGCAATGTGCGCAGCAATTTCCGCTTCATCGTGACAAAGATCGGCCTTGCTCAGAACGACGACAGGTTGGGCGCCGCTTTCCCAGATGGTTGCCAGATAACGTTCGACGCGCCGTGGATTGAAATCCTGGTTCAGCGAAGTGACCAGCAAAATCGTATCAATATTTGCCCCAACGATTTGCGCTTCGGTTTTCGCCCCGACAGTTTTGCGGGCGAATTTGCTCCTGCGCGGCAGGACGGCCAGAATCCGCGCTTTGTCTTCCTGCGGACGAAAGCGTACCGCAACCCAGTCACCGACGGCGGGTAAATCTTCGCCGCTCTCAGCTTCGTACCGCAGCTTGCCCGTTAGCTCCGCCTGCAATTCACCGTTCTCAGTGAAAACGCGATAGAGATGCTGGTTTTGGAATAAAACGCGACCAGGAAGGAAACCTTTTTCAATGAACGGCTGGAAATGTTTGGCGTAATATTCGTTCCAGCCATATTCCTGCAATGATTCAAAACTCATGATTGTCTGCTCCGGCACAGAGTTTGTGCCACTTTTGCGG
>JANMKB010000352.1:0-2630 GCA_031371805.1 Blastocatellia bacterium
GCCTGCACCGTCGGATTAAAACTGTACCCGTGCATCCCGTGCGGCCCGCCGTGAATGTAAAGAATCACCGGATATTTTTTCTTTTCGTCGAGATTAATTGGTGGCACGAGCCAGCCTTGAATTTCAAAGCCTTCGTTGGTGAATTTGTATTCGTGCATTGAGGAAAGTTGTAGGCTTGATAGAAGTGGCTTATTAACATCACCCGCAAATTGTTCATTATGACGAATAAAAGATGGACGCCCATTTTTACTCATCGTAAATCCTGAAAAATTTGTTTTTTCTGGAGCGTAAAGAAGTACATCGTGGTTTGAGCTAGATGATTCGAGAATTGTTTCGCCTTTCTGAATAATGGAATAAATAGGCGTACCGTTATCGCGCCATTTCACGGATGTAACGCGTCCCTCTCGTTGATTGACTGAGCCTCCTCTTCCTCCAGCGGTTGGAATTGTAAACGCCTGTGTATCCTCTGCCACACTATCAATCGTCGTCACATCGTGTGTCGTAGCCAGGTACGCAATCTGATTTCCATCTGGCGAAAACACGGGTTGCCATTCGCAGCCTTTTGTTTTGGTCAGTTGCCGCACTTCACCTGTATTCACATTCACTACAAATAAATCAGTATTGTTAATTTTGTCAGGATCGGGTTCGTGATTAGACACGAAAACAATTTCATCGCCTTTCGGAGACCAGTTGATCGAATGCTCGGCGTAATTTCCACTCGTCAATTGGCGCACCTGCTTCGTCGCCAAATCTGCGATGAAAATGTGTGATTGCAAATTGTCCGAAAACGATGTGCGCGATTTGTATTGCAAGCGCGTGATGACGCGGGCATCGGTTGCTGTCGCCTGTTCACGCGGCTTGGTTTTTGCTTCCGCTTCCAGTCGTTTGATGTCTTCGGGAGATTTGCCCTGCGCCTGCAAAATCATTGTGCGTGTTGCGGGTGGCAAAGCCATAATTTCATCTATGGTGATTGGCCGCGTGAGCCGCTCCATCATGTTCGGCATCGCTTTGGGCAAAATGCCTGGATCGCTCAGGAAGGCAATTTGTTTGCTGTCCGGCGACCACGTGAAGCTTTCGCCAGCCTTGTTAAAAAAGAAATTTGTGCGGGCTACGGGAGTAATTTTTTGCGGCTCTGCATTCGGAGTTTTTACCCAATTTCCATCCGGCAAATGCACCGACTTGCCGCCCTCAGGATTGATGATCCATAAAGCATCCTGTGAATAATACGCGAGCAATTTTCCATCGGGTGACCAGCGCGGAGTCGTTTCATCTGCTTCGTCTTTGGTCAATCGTTGCGGCTCGCCGCCATTCGTGCTGACTAACCAAATGTGCGTGACATTGCGCAAGTGATCGGCGCTGACTGCGGTGACGGTGTAGGCGACGCGGGAACCATCTGGCGAAATATTGGCGTCCGCGACTTCTTTGAGATTGTAGAGGTCTTCCGGTTGCAGCCCGCGTTTCGGTTGGGCGAAGGCCGGAATGATGCTCAACAAAAGAAAAACGATGAGGAAATGTTTAGTCATAAATTTTTCAAGGAAACTGCGTTATTTGTGAGCGATAAAATATACCACTCCGGCATAATCATCCGACAACAAAAAGCCATTGCCGAATTTCATAATGTCTACGGGGCGACCATTAATTTTGTGATTCACCATAAAGCCAGTGATGAAATCCTGGGGTAATTTCCCTGGTTTGACTTGCGCAACAGTGTAGCCGTGACCGATGCGAATAAAGCCGGAGCCGTGCAGCGCGACTAAAAAACCATCGTCAAAACCCTCAAAGCCCAGTGGTGAACTGTGCGCGTAAAATGACGCGAAAGGTTTAGGCACTTGCAGGTTTTTTCGATCAGGAAATTTGGGATCAGCGAAATATTTTGCGCGGGAAAAATAATAATAAGGCCAGCCGTAATTCGCGTTTTCTTTGACTTCATACATCGTGTCATCGGGTTTGTCATCGCCCAAATGATCCGGCCCCATATTTGTGGTCAGCAGTTTTCCATCAATCCAGCGCAGCCCGACAGCATTGCGCAAACCTTTGGCGTAGACGCGCTGGTTTTTTCCGTCTGTGTCCATTTCCAAAATCGCGGCGCGAGTTTCTTCGGTCTCTTCACAGGCGTTGCAACTGCTGCCGACGGAAACATAAATTTTGTTGTTCGCAGAAATCGCAATCGTCCGCGTCAAATGCCAGCCGCCGTATTTGTAACCCAGGCCGTAATCGGGGAATTTCGCCATGACTTCCGGCGCACTCGAAGGTTTGTCTTCGCCAGCAGTGTAGCGATACCGGATCAGCTTGTCCGTCAGTGCAATATACAGCCAATGATTACTTTCGCTGTCAGTATAAAAAGCGATGCTGTTCGGATTGTGCAATTTGTTGAGCCAGACTTTTTGCTGACGAAATTTGCCGGAGTCAAAATCTTCGAGGATATAAATTGCGCCTTTGTTGTTGTCGGTGCGGTTGTAAAGATCGGTGACGAAGACGCGATTATCAGGACTCTTCGCCATAAATCGCGCTCGGCTCATCCCCTGCGCAGCGACGCTGATGTCGTAACCTTCAGGCAAATTCAGCGTGAAGCTTTTCCCCTTCATCAGCTTGATAGAGTGTGGCTTGAGAAGCGGGCGCGGCACAGATAA
>JANMKB010000548.1:0-22877 GCA_031371805.1 Blastocatellia bacterium
GCTTTGACACGCAACGTGGCAGGACGTTTCACTGTCAGTTCGCCTGCATAAAGCAGCCAGTGCGGCTTGTCTCCGGTCTCTGTCGTGTAAGCGAATGACGCTCCTTCTGTGGTACTTGTCAGTTTTATTTTCACTGCCGCAACAGCCGCAACCTCGCTGATAAATGGCGCGGCAACTTTCTGCCACACGCCGCCGGGACGCATTCGTTCACGCAATTCCAATTCGGGTACGAATCCTAAATCCTTCGTTTCTTTTTGCCATTTCTCCAACGTCGCTCGCATTTGTTTGAGCGTCGCCTGATGCTGCGGCAGGGTGGCGAGGTTGTTGATTTCGTGCGGGTCGGCAATCACATCATACAATTCTTCCGGCGGCTTTTCAGGAGCCATAAACAATAATTGCGCAGCATTCAGCGCTTTGCCGTAATTTGGATCAAGCGCGTTCATGTGATCTTTATACAACCGTCGCCATTCCTTCATCGTCGGCATTTCTTCCTGGTATTCGAGGTGTTGCGCGTAAGGGCGACCGGGATTAAAATTTTTGACGTAATGAAATTGTTTGCCCATCACAGAACGCATCATATCGTATGTTTCATCCATTCGGTCACGATGCGCGAAGGCAAATTCACGTGGAGATTTTTTTTGATCTCCTAAAATTGCCTGCGCCTGCATGTGCGCTGGAATCGGTACTCCGGCAAGTGATAACACAGTCGGCCCAAGATCGAACAGGCTAACCAATTCATTGTTCGTCGTGCCAGCCTTGATATGTCCCGGCCAGCGCATAATTAACGGTACGCGCAAGCCGGAGTCATATAAAAACCTTTTGCCGCGCGGTAATCCGCGTCCGTGATCGCCCCAGAAAAACACGATAGTATTTTCTGCGAGTCCGTCTTCTTCTAACTGCTTGAGAATATCAGCGACCATATAATCCGTCGCCGTAATGTTGTCGTAATACCGCGCCCAGTCTTTGCGCACGAGCGGCGTGTCAGGATAGTACGGCGGCAATTTTGCTTTGGCAGGATCGTGAAATTCTTCGGGCTTTAAGCGAGAGGTATTTTTCTTGTAAATATCATCCGGCACTCTTACCTGGCTTTCGTGCGAGACGACAAAATTAAAGACCGCAAAGAACGGTTGCGATTTATTTGCGCGATTGCGCCAATGGGCTTTGCCGCTGCATTCATCCCAAACCGTATCAGGTGGGCGATGCGAAGGTGGCGCTTCAAAATTGTAATCCGTTTTGGAATTATTAGTCGTGTAATAACCCGCCGCTCGCAAATATTCGGTGAAGGCTTTGACGCCCGCTGGCGGCACTGCCTTTGAGCGCATGTGCATTGATCCAATCGTCGTCGGATACATTCCTGTAATAATTGCCGACCGCGAAGGCGCACAAACCGGAGCCGTCGAAAACGCATTCGTGTAACGCACGCCCTGCGCCGCAAGCCTGTCAATATTGGGCGAAATTGAATATTCATCGCCGTAACATTTTAAATCCGGGCTGATGTCTTCCGTTGAAATCCAGAGAATGTTCGGACGCGAAGATTGCGCGAATACCTGTGGCGCAATCACCAGCGCCAGCATTATGACAGCCAGGCGAGTCGTAAATTTCTTTCGGTTCATTATTTTTTGCTTTCAATAGTTTTTGCAGATGTGTGTGACCGTCACAGCGGTACGGTACAGCGAGCGGTAGCGGCCTGGTGCAGTGCCGACCAACTCGCTACCGCTCGTCGTACTGTACCACTGGTTACTCACAAGTCGCATCCATCTGAAGCCCACTCTAAGAAAAAGAAATGTCAAAGCCAGAGTAGCGCAACCAGCCATGGTTGCGTGGTGTATGGGCTAACCCCCTTGTTGGTAAGCAGTCTCTCCCGGACGCAACCATGGCTGGTTGCGCTACGATTACCACGTCTTTTCTTTTTCTTGCCTGCAATTGAAGCATACGATTATCCCAAACTTTTCAACTAGCTTCTCAAGTTTTATCCGAGAATTGCCCGTTTGGCATCGGCGAGTTCCTCATCGCGCCGATGATAGCCGCACTCGTTGATCAATTTTTCCGCCGCCGCCAAATCTGCCGCAGGCGATTCCCACGGATACTTCACCTCTTCATTCCGACTTCCGACTTCTGACTTCAGACTTCCAAAGAGCCTTGCGCGGTAAAGATGAATGTCCGCCATAAACAACCGCATCGAGCCGCGTTCGGCGATTTCCCAGGCTTCGTCCAGATCGCTTTGCGCGCTGTCTTGGCCGGTGCGCGGGCCGGTCAGGGCACGCAGCCGGGCGCGGGTGAGCAGAGCGCGCGGGAGGTAGTCGCTGCGACCAGCGCGGCGAAGGCCGGACACCGCTTGTTCGAGTGCGGTTGACGCGCTGCGTCAAATTGGAGTGATGAACGCTCGAGCAGGGCTTGGTAAAGCGCGGCGCGGCCCAGCGTGAGGTGGTCGAGGGCGATGGTGAGGAGCGAAGCGTTTGTGAAGTGGTTCGTCCACCAATCAAGCGTCTGCGCCGCACGTTCAGAGACAGCGCGACAGGCTTCGATCAATTCCACCAACTCCGCACTCTGCACTCCAATTCGAGGCACTGCCGCGACCGCACTTCTTCGCTCTGCCTGCGCGAGCAGCAGGTCGCAATACCGGAAGCTTGGCAAGGAATACAGCAGCGGGTAGCCGGGCTGGTTGTTGGCCTGCATCTTTTCGGCTTCGCTAAAGCGCGTTTCAGCTTCGGCGCGGCGACCCGCCTGGTGCAATGCGTCGGCGTGGATTGTGCGCGTAATCATCCGCATACCCGCATCGCCGCTGCGGTCGGCGTAATCCACTGACTGTTCGGCGTCCCGCCCCGCCCCGGCCACCGCGCCCAGCGTCAGTTCCAACTCGCTCAGGTTGCTGGCGTAGATCGCGGCATTCTCCCAGTCCTCCAGCTTGACGGCACCTTCAATCCCCGCCCGCATCGGTTCGAGGGACTCGGTCAGCCGACCCAGGGCGCGTAATTGAATTGCAGTTTCGTTCAGCAGCCAGGCTTGGTCGGCTTCAGTGAGCGCGGGTGAGACGCGGTGCCAGGGTGTCTCGAAAAAACAAGCCATCGCACCCAGGTTGGAACCGAACGCGCCGAGTTTCTTCCAACTGTAAAAGCCGCCGCTGCCCGTGCCGCGCAGGATGCGGGCGTCGTAAACCTTCTCACACGCCTCCTGCTGCAAGCCCGCCTGACAGCCGTGCGCGACGGCTTGGTAAAGCGGTTGCAGGTCTTCGAGCGTAGCGTCGGGTTTGTCTTCCGTCGTCGCGCACAGATGTTCGTAAAGCCGCCGATGCGCGAGTTGGAAGGATGAGGGATGAGGGATGAGGGATGAATCGGATTCCCCTTTCATCCCTTCGCCCTCATCCCTCATCCTTTTTCCAAAGTATTCGCGTAACAGCGGATGTGCATCCAGCGCGAGCAAGCTGCCCGCCGCGTCTCGATTCACCGTCAGCAGCTTTGCGTCTTCCAGCCGTTTGAGCGACAGGTTGCGCTGGGCTTCGCTGAGGCCGATGAGCGGTTCGGTCAAGCCCGCGATGGTCGGGGGCTGCCACAAGGCTTTGAGGCATTCCGCCGTAGCGGGTCGGTCAAACAGACCGAGCAGTTGCAACAGCGCGAGCGCGCGGCGGCCTTTCGTTTGGTCTTCTGCATTCCTGCCGCCGCTCACGAACGATTCCACATACGCATCCATCACGCGGAAGGCGTGGCCGCCCTGTTCTTCGGCATCGGCTTCGGCCAGTTTGATGAGGTCGCGGCGGCGAATGTCTCCGGCGTGGGCGTCGCGCAAATAAGTGCCCAGCAATTGCAAAGTCAGCGCGTGGCCTCGCACGTCTTCGACCAGCTTCTCAAACTCTGGCTGTGAGCCGCTTTCTTTGCGCACGCCGAGCCGTTGCAACAACTCCAAGCCTGCTGCCGTTGAAAGCCGCGTGAGGGTTTCTTCGTGGCAGGTCTTGCCGCTGAAGGCGCGCAAGTCGGGGATGGCGTAACGCGTCGTCATTACGCACAGGCCGCGGCTGTTGGCGGCGAGTCCTTTGAGCAACGCCGCCAAGCCCTGATCTTTGAGTTCGCCCGGCATTGGCGAAGTCGGCGAATATTGCAACGGCTCCAATCCATCGAGAATCAGCAACGCGCGTTGTGCGCCGATGACTCGCGCCAGTCGCTGGCCTTTCTCGAACGCGCCCGCCGCGCTGTTTGCCGTCTCTTCGTCGCCGAAAAACCGGAGCGCTTCCGCCAAAAAAAAATCAGACGAAGCCGCGTTCTGTTCGCGCGTCCCCTGGCTATAAAACGACCACGCGAAGACGGCATCGCAGCCCGGCCAGCCTTGCGCGGCGAGGTCAGCCGCCCACTTCGCCACCAGCGAAGTCTTCCCCTCACCGCCGAGCGCGACAAAAGTGAGAATGTGCGGACGCAGTGTTTCGTGATTTTGTACTTTCGCCCACGCGTCGTTGAGGAGTTTCGTTTCTGTTTCGCGCCCGATGAGTTCAGCGGGGGTGTACCTGATGATGCGGGAGATGTCGGATTGAAAGGTGTGGGACGAATGGTTCTCACTCGCCGCTTCTAATTCCGCGATCTTCACCTTTGCCTCCGCGATCTGTTCCTGCAAAGTGAACTTCTGCGCCGGATCGAAAACAATGGCTTCCTGTTGCTGGAAATAATCCAACTTCTTTCGCCAGGTCATTTGTGCTTCGCTCATAGGAATCAGCCTCCAAGTTCCTGAATCTTCGCCTCTGCTTCTTCAATCCGCTGTTGAATCGAAAATTTCTGCTCTGCATCTGCTGCTTTGGCCTCTTCGACTTGCAGGAAGGCAAGCTTCTTCTGCCAGATGGCTAACGCCGGAGATGGCTGCGAGGTCGGTACTCTCACCCCCATGGCCCGCAGACGATTGCGGGCGTGTTCCTGCAACTCTGGTTCACTCACCAAGCTCAAGACGGTCTTGTAATCGCTGATAGCCAACTCTAATTGCAGGGTATTTTCGTAAACCTGGCCGCGATTCAGATAAGCGAGTACATTTTGTGGATCGAGAGCAATGGCCTGCGCATAATCCGCCAGGGCAAGCTCAACGTCACCCTTGCGTGAGAAAGCGTTGCCACGATTACGAAAAAGAAGAGCATCCCGAAATCCAAGTTCGAGGGCGCGATTGAAGTCCCTGATGGCGCAGGCTTCGTCGCGCTGGTAAAAATGCGTGAGGCCGCGGTTGTAGTAGGCAAAGGCCAGCATTGGGTCGAGGGCAATGGTTTGGTTGAGCGCGTTGAGCGCTTCGTCATAATTTTCGTCGGAAAGATGGCGCAACGCGCGTTGGTAAAAGTCTTGCGCAGTCTGGTTCGGCTCTTTCGTCGCAACTTTGGCTGGCGTCGGGTTGGCCTGTGCAGGAGGTTCCCCGAAGCTCAATGGCATCCCTTTTCGACGCGGCTTTGGTTTGATTTTACCGACTGGTCGCGGCGCTACGGCAGCTTGCCCCAGCAGGAAATCGTAAAGACTCTGGTAAGCATTTTCAGAAGTCAGTGCGTAATAGCTGATCGAACGCAATGGTTCGGGAACCCAGTCCGGCGCGGCGTCGGAGAGAAATACGGGTACGAATTTCAAGGTACGGCTACGTGCGTCGTAAAGCTCTTGCGTGATGAGCGCACCTTCCCAATCTACGCCCTTGCCTTTGCCCGGCGCTTCGTGACCACGAAAGCGGCGGTAATACGTTTCAGTGCAGACGACGAGGACGTACGTTGCCGCATCGAGTTGATCGAGCATCCAGCGCGGCCAGCCCTGCTCCGGCGAACCATTTACATACTGGTCGAGGATGGTATTGATTCCGTCGTCGCGCAATCGTTCAGAAAGCGCGAGCACCTGGTCGCGGTGCATTTCAGAATCGTGGCTATAGCTGATGAAGACGGTAATGGGGTTCATAGATCGGCTCATTCCAACCTTGTGATTTTGCTCTCGCTCTTACTCGCATCGCGGGTTGAAGGCGTTTCAGTACGATGGTTTCAAACAGGCGGCTACAGTCATCCCTGAGAATTACTAGCGACAATCGTTTTCAGCGGGGCAACCGCATCCAACATAGCTACTGCAAAATTTATTCGGATGGGTCTGACTTGGACGACAACAATAAACCATTTCTTCACAGTTTTGAAAATAGTACAGGATTTAATCACTGATAATTTCCTGCTGGATCGCGACGAATTCATTACGACGATTGCTTGTATTCTTTTTGGTATCTTTCCGCTCTGATGTACCATCAGCAGTGACCATCCAATCTTTTGAGAGGTAATTACATGAAATCAAAAGTTTCCAGGAAATATTTTGTCTGGATTTCAATCGCGCTAATTTTTTCCATAGTCGTGTTCGCACAACCTAAACAAGGTGCGATTCAACGGATCAAGGTTCACGGCAAATCGCTCGAAGGCAATCTCGACGGTGATGCGGCGGATCGTGATGTTTCGATTTATCTGCCGCCGAGCTACAAAACCGAAAAAAATCGGCGCTATCCAGTTGTCTACATGCTGCACGGATTTACGGACAATGACGCGCAATGGTTCGGCGGCGTCAAGCACTGGATCAATCTGCCCGATGTTATCAACAAAGCGTTAGCCGATGGCAAAACGCGCGAAATGATCGTTGTCATGCCGAACGGATTTACGCGCTTTAAGGGCAGCATGTATTCTAATTCCGTCACGGTCGGCGATTGGGAAACTTTCGTGACGAAAGAATTGGTGAGCTACATTGACGCGAATTATCGCACGTTAGCGCAGCCCGAAAGCCGTGGACTTGCGGGGCATTCAATGGGCGGATACGGGACGATGCGATTGGGGATGAAAAGCGTCAATGTATTTTCCAGTATCTACGCGCTCAGCCCTTGTTGTATGGAGCCGGGGCGCAGCAATCCCGCGCTGAAAGAAATGATGAAAAAACTCGAAGCGGTCAAGACCGAAGAGGATGTCAAAGCGCAAACATTTTTTGGCTATATTGTATTGGCATCGGCGGCGGCGTGGTCTCCGAATCCGAAAAATCCACCGTTCTTTATTGATCTTCCATTCAAGGATGGTGAAGCCGTGCCCGATATTTTATCGCGGCAACATGCGAATGCGATTCTGGCAATGCTTCCGCAATACATTCCGAATTTGAAAAAGCTGAAAGCGATTGGAATGGACGCCGGAACAAAAGACATCGGTATTTCCGGCGCTACGAAACAGTTGGATCAGATGCTTACTGATTATGGCATCGCACATTTTTATGAAAGCTACGACGGTGATCATTTGAATCGAATAGCGGAGCGATTGCAGACGAAAACGCTGCCGTTCTTTTCGCAGAATTTATTATTTGAAAAAGTAAAGAGATAAAAAACGTACCATGGGCTGCCAGCCCGGGAATTTATATTCGCAAGTCTAACCGTTCTCCATAATAATTTATTATGGACATTTCAGCTTGCGGGCTGGCAGCCCGCGCTACGTTTGAGGAGTATTTATGGGCGAAATTTTAGCCGCCTTCGCAACTTGTCACGCACCGCAATTATTCACGTATCCGCCGGATGAAGATCACGCGCAACTCGACGCGACTGTCGCGGCGATGCGTGAACTGGGCAAAATTCTGGATGAAACAAAGCCTGAGGTAATTTTATTTTTGGGCAGCGATCATCTCGAAACGTTTTCGATGTCGTGCAATCCGACCTTTGCGATCATTGCCGGAAATCGCGCCAAAGCCGAATTCGCCGGACGAACGTTTGACCGTCCGATTCACCGCGAGATGGCGGAAGATTTTTTGCACAAACTCGTCCACGCTGATTTCGACATCGCGTATTCCGAAGACGCGATTCTCGGTCACACTTTCGCTGTGCCATTTGAATTTGTCATCGGTGACCGCGACATACCCATCGTGCCATTTCATACGAATGTTTATTTGCCACCGCTGCCAAGTCCGAAACGCTGCGCAGCATTAGGACGCGCCATTGCTGAAGTCATCGCTTCGCGCCCTGAACGTTTCGCCATTATTGCCAGCGGCGGCATGTCGCATTATCCCGGCACGTGGAAATATCCGCAGCCTGAATTTGAATTTGATCGCTGGGTGATTCAGGAACTGGAAAAAGGCAACGCGAATGCGGTGCTTGATTTGACCGCAGAACAACTGGACGCGGCGGGAAATACGGAATTATTGCCGTGGGCAATTATGCTCGGAGCGATTGGCAATCAGCCAGGAGAATTATTGCAATACACACCAACCTGGCATCACGGACACGCGATGATGCGCTTCCTGCCTGCACGTGAAAAAGCTGTGGCGGCGATGGCGGAGTTACCGAAATATGGAGGCGTAAACTTCGATAATGAAGGCTTCAATTTTTACGCGCATCCTCCGGCAGAAGCCTACAATTTGAATAAACTTTTATTCGATGTGCGTCACGATGGAGCGCTGCGCCGCCGCCTGCTAACTGAATTCGATAGCGTCATTACGCAATACAATATCGAAGGCGATGGCATTGACGCCGCCCATGCAATCGCTGAAGTTGGAACTACGGCAAAGGTCAGCGACAACGCCGGACGCATCGTCAACGCCGGAGCGCATCCGCTCCACGCGCTGATGTCGCTGCATGCTGTCTACGGTGAAATGAAGCGCTTGCAAAGGGAATTGGCAGGATCGTAGAAATGCAGAAGCCGGCACGAAGTAAGGGCGAATATTTCCCGTGCCGGCTTCTGCAAGACATCTTCCTAACGCTCCACATTTTCCAAAATCCAAATGCCGCCAGATGCTTCGGTAATGGGGAGCATTAACTGATTCGCTGTCAGTGCCATATCTAGATTTCTAACATCCGACATAATCATTTGATTTGGGGCTTTCAAAGGCGGTCACGCGGAACGGTTCTCCGACCGGATGCGCCGTAGCCGGGTCAATTTGAATCCCCCACACATTGAAAAATCTGATGCCATTTGAGATGAAATAAATCGTGCGTCCATCGGGCGACCAGCGCGGGTACGCAAAGACCTAACCATTGGCGCTATTCAGAACTCTCTCCTCACCACCTGCCAGTAATTTTTCGCGGATTTCCTGCTTACCTGCCTGCTGTGTAATGTAAGCAAACTTTTATCCATCGGGCGAGAAATCAGGATGAAAAGCATCTATGCCATTGGCTATTATAGATTGACCAGTGCCACTCATTCGTCTGGTTGCCGCATTAAAAGGTGAAGACCAGAGCCGTGTTCGCTCTGTCCGCGCAGCATACGCCAGTTTTTTACCATCCCGTGAAATCGTGACATCCGTATCGTATCCGGCATTGGTCGTCAGGCGTTCGGGACCGTTATTCCATCGCAATATTTTGGCATAGGTTTCAATTTTTCAGATATTTCTGACGCTTTGCGTGACTCCTTCAAAGTAAAGCGCGTCGCCTGCCGCCGACATCACTACGAACTGGATTGTGGAGCAGATGGTGGGGCGCGATACCAAATCTTTTTTCCATCATCAGGAACATGAGTGCGGCGCTGAATTGCTGAACGTTGCTCATCTCAATTTGCCGAATCCACGCGGAGATGAAGACATTTTGCAGGACATTTCGTTCACGTTGCACGCCGGAGAAATACTGGGAATTTATGGCTTGATGGGAGCCGGACGGACAGAATTATTTGAATGTCTGACAGGGAATTATGCTTGTGCCGGAAAATCGGCAACAGTTGGGATTAGTGCCAACGCTTTCTGTTGCCAGCAATATTACGCTGGCGAGTCTGGCGAAATTTACGAAAAGTTTTTTTCTCTCCAAACAGCTTGAATCAAGCGACGTAACAAAAATGATCAGTGCTCTTGTTATCAAAACTTCAACCCCACAACAATTGATCGGTTCTTTGAGCGGCGGCAATCAACAAAAAGTTGTCGTCGCGAAAGCGTTGCTGACCGAACCAAAGTTTTATTGCTGGATGAACCGACGCGCGGGATTGATTATCGCTTCGCAATTATTGGCGGCGCCTCCGGCAACAGGTGAATCATTTGAATTGAATGCAATTGCGGCAGTTGTCTTAGGTGGCACTTCGTTATCCGGCGGACGTGGCCCAGTCGGCGGTACATTAATCGGAGCCTTTGTTATCAGCGTGCTGAGCGCTGGCTTGGTTTTATTGGGCGTCTCAGAATTCTGGTAAATCGTCATCAAAGGCGTTGTGATTATTCTGGCGGTTGTGGTAGACCAATTACAACAACGATTAAAACGATAGAGATAGATTTCAAGAAAATGTTTTCCACGAAGTTACATGAAGTAGCACGAAGAAGAGCGAAACGGCGAAACGGCGCGAGGCTGACTTGAGCGCTCTGTCACCTCGTCGCATCTTCGTGTCCCTTTGTGTGACTTCGTGGATGAGAAATTGCTTAAAAACTATGGCTGAGCAGTTGCCCTATTTGATTCGATCTGCCGGGCATTTTGCGGCACACGGAGTTCTGAACAAATCATTAATTCAGGAGATTTTTTTATGTACTATCCAAAACTCAAGGTTGTAGTCATTGCTTCGCTGCTGATTACGTTTGTTATATTTCTCTCGACCCGCACACTAATAGTCAGCGGTCAGACAAAAAAATCCGGCGATATAACAGTCGCCAGAATCATCGCCGAAGAAAAAGCTGACAAAGGCAACTGGCTGGCGCACGGACGCACCTTCAACGAACAACGCTTTTCACCGCTCAAACAAATTAATGAACAGAATGTCGGGCAACTTGGTTTGGTGTGGCATTACGATCTGGACATAAATCGTGGCGTAGAAGCTACGCCGATTGTCGTGGACGGCGTGATGTATACGACGGGCGCATTCAGTTTTGTTTATGCGCTGGATGTGCGCAGCGGAAAACTGCTGTGGAAATACGATCCTAAAGTGAACCGCGAATTTGCTACGAATGCCTGTTGCGATGTGGTGAATCGTGGTGTCGCTGTACTGGAAGGCAACGTTTATCTCGCTACGCTGGATGGATATTTGGATGCGCTGGAGGCGACGACGGGGAAACGTGTCTGGCGGATAGACACGCTGACAGATCGTGCGCGACCTTACACGATTACAGGCGCTCCACGCATTGCCGGAAAAAATATTGTCATCGGTAATGCGGGCGGCGAATTCGGCGTGCGCGGTTATGTGACAGCGTATGACGCGAAGACGGGCAAGCAGGCGTGGCGCTTTTTCACTGTGCCGGGTGATCCGAAAAAGCCTTATGAATCAAAGGCGCTGGAAATGGCGGCAAAGACGTGGAAGGGCGATAAATATTGGGAATACGGCGGCGGCGGCACGGTGTGGGATTCGATGACTTACGATCCCGAATTGAATCTGCTTTACCTCGGCGTCGGCAATGGTTCGCCGTGGAGTTCTTATGTGCGCAGTCCCGGCGGCGGCGATAATTTATTTCTCTCTTCTATCGTTGCTGTCAAAGCCGACACGGGTGAATACGTGTGGCATTACCAAACGACGCCGGGCGATAAATACGATTTCACCGCGACACAGCACATGATTCTGGCTGATCTCAGTATCGGCGGACAAGCGCGCAAAGTAATCATGCAAGCGCCAAAAAATGGATTCTTTTATGTACTGGATCGCAAGACCGGGCAATTTATTTCGGCGGAAAAATACGTAATGGTGACGTGGGCAACTGGCGTAGACCCGAAAACAGGGCGCGTCAATGAAGATGCAGTCGGCACGGATTATTCCAAAGAACCGAAGCTGATTATGCCGAGTCCATTTGGCGGGCATAACTGGCATCCGATGTCGTTCTCGCCACTGACTGGATTGGCTTACATTCCGGCGCAGGACACAGCGTTTCCGTACAGCAATGATCCGAATTACAAACCCGGCAAACGTGGCTTCAACATCGCGCAGCAACCCATCCCGAATCCCGAAGACGAAACAGGCATTAAGCAAATGGTCGAAGGCAGCGTTGGTTATTTGCTGGCGTGGAATCCCGTCACGCAAAAAGCGGCGTGGAAAATTACCTACAAACATCCCCTCAATGGCGGAGTGCTTTCAACCGCAGGCAATCTGGTTTTTATCGGCACGACTGATGGGCGCGTAGTCGCATACTCTGCCGATAAAGGTCAACAATTGTGGGAAGCTCCGGCGCAAACCGGCATTATCGCGCCGCCGATTTCATATTCTGTGAACGGCGAACAATACGTCACCGTGATGGCAGGCTGGGGCGGCGTGTTGGGCGTGATTGGTGGAGACATGGCCGCCGCCGCTAAGGTCAAATCGCACGCTCGTGTGTTGACGTTCAAAATCGGAGGCAAAGATATCTTGCCACCCTTGCCGCCGGATGCGCCAATCCCTGCGCCTCCGCCCATGACTGCTTCGGCAGAAGTTGTGCAGGGCGGGCGGATACTGTACACGGCGTATTGCGCTACGTGTCACGGCGGCGCGGCGGTGAGCGGCGGTGTGATCGCCGACCTGCGCCACCTGAATCAAAACAAGCACGAAGCCTTCGTCGGCATTGTGCAAAACGGCATCGCCAGCAAAGGCATGCCGAGTTATACAGGCGTTCTGAAAGACGATGAAATCAAAGCGATTCAGGCGTTTGTGATCAAACGTGCGCACGATGAGAGGGCGAGTAACAAGGGAAATTAAGTTTCAAAACGTATGACTATGCCTTTCACGGGGAAGATTTGAGCTTGTGAAAAGTAAGAACCTCAATACAAAGGGTCAAAGGTTGTTTCCAAAAGGGTTTCTTTGGCCCTTTGAACCTTAGACTCTTTGAGTTGAAAAGCTCAGTTTGTAGACGGCTTCGGTATAATTTGTTACTCCACACAAACTGACTCCAGGAGAAATTTATGCTTCGCACCAACTCGCAAATTTTTACATTCTGCTTATTGTTTACGGCGCTGCTGGCAATTCGTCCGGAGGTTTACGCACAATCGGAGCATCCATTTCAGAATTCCGCTTTGCCGCTTGAACAGCGCGTCGAAAATATTCTGTCGTTGATGACGCTGGATGAAAAGATTGCCTGCCTGAATACCAATACGGCTGTTCCACGATTGCGCATTCCCAACATTGGTGGCGCGGAAGGCTTGCATCAACTCGTTGTCAAAGGCGGACCCGGTCAGCGAGACCCTGTGCCGACGACCTCGTTTGCGCTGGCGATTGGCATGGGCGCGTCGTGGAATCCTGCCTTGATTCGCCGCGCAGGCGAGGCGCAATCGTATGAAGCGCGTTATGTGCAGCAAAGCGAAAAGTACAAAAAAACTGTGTTGGTCAACTGGCTTAACGTAGACCTGGCACGTGATCCGCGCTGGGGGCGTTATGAAGAAAGTTACAGCGAAGACCCGTTTCTGACTGGCACAATGGCGACGGCTTTTATTCGTGGCTTGCAAGGCGATGATCCGAAATATTGGCGTGCAGCGGCGTTGCTCAAACACTTCCTCGCCAACAGCAACGAAACGACGCGCACGCGGTCTTCCTCGGATTTCGATCAGCGTTTGTTCCGTGAATATTACTCCGTCCCGTTTCGGATGAGCATTGTCGAAGGCGGCGCGCGTTCGTTTATGGCTTCTTACAACAAATGGAACGGCGTACCGATGCTCTTGCATCCTTCGCAAAAAATGGTGCTGGCGGGCGAATGGGGACTGGATGGGATTTTCTCAACCGACTTGGGTTCGGTCGGCAATTTGGTGACACAGCAAAAATATCTGAAGACGATGGAAGAGGCCGTCGCCGCTACGATCAAAGCGGGACACGGGCAGTTATTGTGGTTCCCAATGGCGGACGGCGATTTGCGCAAGACGCTCGCCAATGCTTTCGAGCAAAAATTGCTGACCGAAGCCGATTTGGATGCCGCCTTGAAAGGCAAATTCCGCACGGTGATTCGTTTGGGCATGCTTGATCCGACGACGCTTTACAGTCAGATTGGCGCGGCGAATGAACCGGAGCCGTGGACGACTGAAAAGCACAAAGCCATTGCCCGCGAAGTCGCACGCGAGTCAACCGTCTTGCTGAAAAATGCGAGCAACTTTTTGCCGTTGAATAAACAAACCATCAAATCCATCGCGGTCATCGGTTCGCGTGCCGACAAAGTCGAAACGGATTTTTATGGTGGCCCGACGCCTTATGCAATTTCTGCGTTGCAAGGTATCAAGGAAAAAGTTGGCTCCAGCGTGACGGTGAATTATGCGGCGAACAATAACAATGACGCAGCCGTCAAAGCGGCGAGATCATCCGATGTCGCTATCGTGGTCGTCGGCAATGAGCCGATTTGCGGTTCCACCAATCCGATGGAGATGTTCAATAACGACGGCTCGACCAAGCCGTGCGCGGATAAAGGCATGGGACGCGAAGGCCGCGACCGCGAATCGCTCGCGCTGTCAGAAGAAGAATTGATCAAGCAAGTTTTCGCGGCGAATCCGAAAACCATAGTCGTGCTGGTGTCGAGCTTCCCGTATGCCATCAACTGGACGCAACAAAACGTGCCTGCGATTTTGCACATCACGCACGCCGCGCAGGAACAGGGCAGCGCCTTAGCCGATGTAATTTTCGGTGATTACAGCCCGGCTGGCAGGTTGACTACGACGTGGCCGAAATCTCTTGACCAATTGCCGCCGCTCGAAGATTACGACATTCGCCACGGCCACACTTATCAATATTTCAAAGGCGAGCCGTTGTACGCCTTCGGACACGGGCTGAGCTACACGTCATTTGAATACTCCGATCTGAAATTGAGCGCACCAACGCTCAGTCAGAACGGTACGCTCACCGTCAGCTTCAAAATCAAAAACACGGGCAAGCGCGCCGGTGATGAAGTAGCGCAGCTTTACGTCGAGCATCTGCAATCCAAAGTGTCGCGTCCGCTCAAGGCGCTCAAAGGATTTCAGCGCGTAAGCCTGAAGGCAGGTGAAACCAGGACCGTGCAAATTCCCCTGCCCGCCACGGCGTTGGCCTGGTGGGATGAACAGAAAAATAACTGGCAAGTCGAAGTGGGAACCGTCCACCTTTTAATTGGCAGTTCTTCCACCGCGATCCGCTTGCGCAAAGAGATGGCAGTGAAATAACGACAGGAGATGATATGTTGGTTGAAAAATGCCACGCGCTTGCCGCGTAGATTGTTAGGTTGGCAGCTACAAACAGGCGGCTAACAGCATTGGATGCCACGGCCTTGCGCCGTGGAGGCTCACGTTAGTCGCTACAGTAGCAAGCACCGTGAAACTCCACGGGACAAGCCCGTGCCATCTGAGGGTCGGCAGACTCCGTTGTAGCCGCAAGCATGAGACTCCACGGGACAAGCCCGTGGTATCTGGGAAGCAAGTTTTCAACTGGCACAAATCGCTTCATCGAATTTTCTGCAGTGCGTTTTTTGCCGCGTGAGCGGCAGCCTGAATGTAACCGTGGTGTTTCAACCCACGGTAGCTTGAGCGAAGAAACGATGCGTCGTATCAGCAGCAGTTGAATATCGGGTTCGACGTTTTCCTTGATGTGTTCACAACTTATGCGCAGTCATACAAGGACAGAGTACTAATGAATTCACTTGGTCTAAACACTCCGTTCTTTGCGGCTATGGTCATCTTTGTGATATGTGGACCTATCTGGTTAGGTTCGGCTATTTACCTTCGAGCAAAGAGGAAGAAGGATTACATCTTTCTCTTCTTCTTCACATTGTTTTTCTTCTATATCTACAAAGTGCTCGACTACACCCTATTTCAGTTCCAGTTTCTTCTTGTTCTGAAGTACTTTTTTCCAAACCTTATGCTGAATGGCCGAACACCGGGGGAAAGCATCAATCTCGTCCCACTGGTCACGTTGACCAGTGCAGATTTCAAAACTTCAATACTCAACATCCTCCTAATGGTTCCTTTCGGACTCGGATTGCCTTTGCTAATGAGACTTCGATTGGGAAGGGTGACTCTGCTTGGAGGTGTTTTCAGCTTCGCGATAGAAATGATTCAACTGGTTTCTGGATTACTGGCGAATACCACATTTCGGATTGCCGACATAAACGACCTAATCTTTAATACAATCGGTGCCATGGTGGGATATGGCTTGTTCCAAGTCGTTTTGGCGACCGCTCTTCAAGCTATCAAGGCAACGAAGACGGAAAACAATCCAATAGCAAGATATCTTCTTGATGTGGGTGAGGGGATCAAGGCAAGAAACAGAACTGCAAGCAAATGACATTGAAATCATCGAACATCTATTGCACTGGAGATCGCGCAAATCTGATCTGTTCAAAGCGTGAAAATTTATAAGGAAATTTCTATGATTCGTGCTATTGGAATAATTTTTATTTTATTTACAACTTTACAGGCGCAACCGTTGCCGCCGGATTACGTGGATGATTACAAAGGCAATCCGCGTGTCATCCCGCGTGGCTCGGCGGCAACAGAGCGTGCGCGAATGGAATTGCCCATATTATTCTTGCCGTCACGGACAACGGTTCGCCCGCGCTGACTTCTTATCGGCGTATCATTTTGAATGTCCACGAAACCAAAACCTCAAAATAGATGAGGACACTATGAAATCTCGAAGCTTCAAATCTGCCCTTTTATTTTTTGCGCTGTCGGCACTCTTATTTTCAACCTTGAATTCCGTCACAGCCCAACGCCTGCCTGCGCCATTTTTTTATGGCGGCGAGGCAGCAAGCACGCGCTATTCCAGTCTCAAACAAATCAATCGCACGAACGTAAAAAATATAGAAATCGCGTGGCAGTTTGATTCAGCCGATGGTGCTGGCGATCCACAAAATCAGCCTGTCATCGTCAATGGAGTTCTTTACGGCGTAACTCCCAAACACAAAGTCGTCGCGTTAAATGCCGCGACAGGAAAAGAAATCTGGCGCTTTGATTCTGGTCTCGCAGCGCGTGGGCCGAATCGCGGCGTCACATATTGGTCAAGCGGCAATGAGCAACGAATTCTGGTTGGCGTGCAACATTTTATTTACGCGCTCGATGCAAAAACTGGCAAACTGATTCCGAGCTTTGGCGCGGATGGGCGCATTGATTTGCGTGAAGGCTTGGGGCGCGATCCACAAAAAATTGCGATTGCGATGACGACGCCGGGAGTCATTTACAAAGATTTATTGATTGTTGGCGGACGCCTGTCAGAAGCCTTGCCCGCGCCGCCAGGTGACATTCGTGCTTACGATGTGCGGACAGGAAACCAGCGTTGGATTTTTCATACGATTCCACGCCCGGGCGAGGCGGGTTACGAAACGTGGCCGAAAGACGCGTGGGAATATACCGGCTCCGCGAACAATTGGGGCGGGATGGCGGTAGATGAAAAACGCGGCATTGTATACGTGCCGACAGGTTCAGCCGCGAGTGATTTTTATGGCGCAGATCGCGTGGGCGATAATCTTTACGCGAATACTTTGCTTGCGCTTAACGCCGAAACCGGAAAAAGAATCTGGCATTTTCAAGCCGTCAGGCACGACATTTGGGATCGTGATTTTCCTTCGCCGCCAACGCTCGTGACGGTTAAGCACAACGGCAAAAACATTGATGCCGTAGCGCAAACTTCCAAGCAGGGCTGGGTCTATTTGTTTGATCGTGCGAATGGCAAACTGCTGTTTCCAATTGCTTCGCAAAAATATCCGGCGAGTACGGTGGAAGGAGAAATTGCGGCGGAAACGCAAGCGCTGCCGACAAAACCTGCGCCGTATTCGCGGCAGGAACTCACGGCGGAAATGCTGACGAATCGCACGCCCGCAGCGCATCAATGGGCGTTAGAACAATTTCGCCAGCTCAACGGCGGTGGGCAATTTGTACCGTTGAAAGTCGGCCAGGAAACAATCATTTTTCCCGGCTTTGATGGCGGCGCAGAATGGGGCGGATCGGCGTTCGATCCTGAAACGGGCTTGCTGTATGTGAACGCGAACGAAATGGCGTGGCGTGCGGCATTGGCTGAAAATCAAGGCGGGAATTCAGGACGACAAATTTACATGCGCAACTGTGCGACTTGCCACGGCGACACGCTCGCAGGCTCGCCGCCGCAAATGCCTTCGCTCATTAACATCAATCAAAAATTCAAAGCCGATTCATTAACAGCTATTATCAAACAAGGCGCAGGACGCATGCCAGCGTTTCCGAATTTGCCGCCACAGGATGTAGCTGTGCTGGTACAATTTTTATTGAGCGGCGAAAGCAAAGAATTTGTGAGCGACGCAGCGGCGAGCAAGTTGCCCAAATATCGCTTCAGCGGCTATAAAAGATTTGTTGATCCCGAAGGCTATCCCGCGATTGCGCCGCCGTGGGGTACACTCAACGCGATCAACCTGAACACTGGCGAATACGCGTGGAAAATTCCGTTCGGCGAATATCCTGAACTCGCGGCAAAGGGAATGAAAAACACCGGCTCCGAAAATTACGGCGGCCCAGTCGTGACCGCAGGCGGGTTGGTGTTTATTGCTGCGACTAATTTTGATCGCAAGTTTCGCGCGTTCGATAAAACGACGGGAAAATTATTGTGGGAGACAACGCTGCCATTCGCAGGCAACGCGACACCCGCGACGTATGAAGTCAACGGACGACAATTCGTCGTCGTTCACGCGACGGGAGGCAAAGCCAGAAAAGGTGAGCCGAGTGGCAGCATTTTTATAGCGTTCGCTTTACCTGAAAAGAGCAGATGAAAAACGTCCGACAACGCTGCCAGCTTGTCGGCGACTTCGCACTGTCACAGTTTTTATCGAAGGCTGATTCTGCTCCACAAATTCGACAAGCTGCAGCATTGTCGAACATATAAGGAACTAATGATTATGAACCGCAGACAATTTATCGGAACTGCCATCGCGGCAGCGACCATTGCAAATCTACAAGCGCAAACTACTTCAGAATGGGGCAGCCCTGTTCTCGACATCCACTCTCACCTGCGCCAGGGGGTGGACGCGAACATGGTTCACATGAACGGCTGTGGCGTGACAAATGCCGTATTGCTGACACGCGGCGAAGTCGTTGAGCAGGTCAAAGCCATCCAGGCAAAATATCCGAACAAATTTGTCTGGTCCGCGGGCGCAGATATTACGAAACCTGACGCGGCAGAATTGCTGACCAAATATGTCAAAGCAGGCGCACAGGGCATCGGCGAAATTAAATTCCATGTCGAAGCCGATGGCCCGGAATTGCGCCGCATGTATTCACTCGCGGCAGAGTTGAATGTGCCGATCCTTGTGCATTTTCAGGAAGTCCCGCACTTTGCAGGCGAAGGCGTTTGGAGTACTGGATTCAAACGCTTCGAAGCAATTTTGAAAGCGTATCCCAAAACAAAATTCATCGGACACGCTGATGCGTTTTGGGCAAACGTCAGCGCCGATTACGCCGAAAAAGATGCCTATCCCACCGGGCCAATCAAGCGCGGCGGCATCACTGACAAATTGCTCAGCGATTATCCAAATTTGTTCGGTGATCTGTCGGCGAATTCGGGCAACAATGCCTTGTCGCGTGATGCTGAATTTACGAAGGACTTTCTGGCGCGGCATCAAAATAAATTAGCCTTTGGCAGCGATTGTTCTTGTCAGGACGGACACGGCGCAGGCGTGAGTCAGGCGAATAATCCTGCCGCCGCACGATTGAAAGGGCAATGCGTAGCGCGCGCAACCCTGACGGTACTCAAACAGCAGACGAATCCCAAAGTATTTCGTAAATTGGCCTGGGAAAATGCGCACAAATTGTTTAAGATCAAAGCCTGAGCGCATTACATTAGGAGCAACTCAAATGATGAAAAAAAGATTTCAGCGCCTTGTCCTCTTAACCGGAGCATTATTGCTTGGGGCGGCAGGGATTGTCTTTCAACAGCAGGTCGCGGCAACAACGACTACGCAAAAGGACGCGCTGGCGGTGACGCAAAAAGTTTGCGCCACTTGTCATGCCATGGAGCGCGTCACGGTTGCGCGTCGCAGTCGCCCGCAATGGGAAGAAGTCATCAGCAAAATGGTGGCGCTCGGCGCAAAAGGCAGTGATGAAGAACTGACTACTGTGCTGAATTATTTGACGACGAATTTTGGACGTGACACGAATGTCACTCCGGTTCAACGTCCGACCGGCAAACCCGTAGGTGTGTTGGGTGCGGGCGCAAATGATAAGCATATCGTAGACAACGAAATTGCTGATCGTGGTCGCGCCGTCTGGGCAGCGCAATGTATAGACTGCCACGGCACAACGGCGCGCGGCACGAATAAAGGCGCAAACCTTGTGCGCTCCGATATGATGTGGAGCGACCGTTACGGCAACGATCTTGGCCCCTTTTTGCAAAAAGGACATCCGCTGCAAAGCGGCGCTGCGAGCAGCAGCTTGAGCAAAACACAGGTTGAAGAGCTTTCGCATTTCATTCATCAGCGGTTGTACGACACGTTGCGCGGATCGCCGATTTTCAATGCGCAAAATTTGCTGACGGGCAATGTCAATGATGGCGTCGCGTATTTCAATGGTGCCGGCAAATGCGCAACGTGCCATTCTGTGACGGGCGATTTAGCGGGCTTCGGCAAAAATGCAAATTCTGCGAATATTCAGCAACGCTTTATGTTTCCGCGCGCGCGGACGAAAAAACTGACCTTCACCGTAACGCCAGCGAGTGGCGCGGCTGTCACTGGCACGCCAATTCACATTGATGATTTTGATGTCGCGCTGCGCGATAACAAAGGGGAATATCGTGCGTGGAAGCGCACGCCCACGCTCAAAGTGGTCAAGAACGATCCACTGCAAGCACACATCGAATTACTCGACAAAATCACTGACAAAACCATGCACGACATCGTTGCCTATCTGGAGTCACTCAAATGAAATTCATTAAGACATTTTTTTTCATCGCCCTTTGTGCTTTTTGGGTTGGGCCGTTGTTTGCGCAAGGCAGTTTTGATGCCGCGAAAATCGGACAACCGCCCACTGATTCGTGGCCGACCTATCACGGCGATTATTCGGGACGCCGTTACAGCACGCTCAATAAAATCAATTCGACGAACATCAATGCACTCAGTCTGGCGTGGGTCTTTCGCGCGAATGTGAATCAAGGCGCAGTTAAAGCTTCGCCGCTTGTCGCCAATGGCGTGATGTATTTTTCCATGCCCGATCACGTGTGGGCGGTTGATGCGCGCACGGGACGCGAAATCTGGCATCACGTCTGGCCATCGCAAGGCGGCATCCACATCGGTAATCGCGGCGTCGCCGTAGTCGGCGACGCGCTCTATGTCGAAACGGCGGATTGCAATCTTGTCGCTTTGAATTTGAAAGACGGCAAGGAACGCTGGCACAAAACGATTTGTGATTTGGATCAATTTTTCTTCGGCTCAACCGCGCCGATTCTCGTCAAAAATCATTTGATTCTCGGCATCAGTGGCGACGATTTAGACAGGGCCGGATACCTCCAATCCAACGACCCTGTGACGGGAAATGTGCAATGGCGCTGGTATGTAGTGCCGCAAAAAAAGGGTGACCCCGGCAGCGAAACCTGGCCTAACGAAGAGGCGATGAAACACGGCGGCGGCATGACGTGGCAACCGATCACTTATGATCCTGAATTAAATTTGATTTATGTCACGACTGGCAATCCGCAACCTGTGATTGCCCACAAAAATCGTGAGGGATCCAACTTGTACACCGAGTCTATCGTCGCGCTCAATCCCGACACAGGCAAAATGGTTTGGTATTTTCAAGCTTCGCCGCACGACACGCACGATTGGGACGCGACGCAAGTGCCGGTGTTGTTTGACGGCGAAATCAACGGACAAAAACGCAAGTTGTTAGCGCAGGCGAGCCGCAACGGGTTTTTCTTTGTGCTGGATCGAGCGACGGGTAAAAACATTTCCTCGACAGAATTCGTGAAAACGAATTGGTCGAAAGGGCTTGACGCCAAAGGACAACCAATTCCCAATCCTGCCAAAGAACCGCAACTGGATGGAGCGCTTGTCACGCCTAATCAATATGGCGCGACGAATTGGCCTCCGCCCAGCTTCAGTCCCGACACCGGATTATTTTATGTGAATGCGTTTCGCGCCTTCAGCATCTATTACATTTACGATCCTGATGACAATCCGCAGGGCTGGGGCGGCACAGATCGCGGCGGATGGCAGGAAGCAATGATGCAGGCGATTGATTATAAGACAGGCAAAATTCGCTGGAGCCATAAATGGGAAGGCGGCGGTTCGCGGGCTGGCATTTTGAGCACGGCGGGGAACCTGCTTTTCACCGGCGATGGCACAAACAATTTCATTGCGCTTGACGCACGCACGGGCGAAGCGCTCTGGCATGCGAATCTCGGCGGCAGTGTCTCCAACGGGCCAATCAGCTACGAACTCGACGGTGCGCAATATGTGGTCACAGGCGCTGGCGATACGCTCTATGGGTTTGTGATGTTGCCCAAAGAAAGCCCCCGTCAACTTTCGCAAAAAAGAAATTAATTTTCAGGAGCGACGATAAGCCGACTTCAAGTTGCTGCGTCCTCGCAGGCGCAGCAACTTCATTTGTATAAATTAAGCCACTTCCTTGCGCGAAAAAGAATCATGCTAAATAATCGCGAGTTCCGTGCGTAGTTGGTTATTCCAAGCTGCTACGCATTTGATTGTTGGTGATAACCAGCCATTTTGAAGTTAACTTTTCGGAGATTTAATCAGATGAACAAACGAATTTTTTCAGCCCTTCTCACCCTTGTTACGGCGTTGTGTCTAATGACTGCAATAACTTTTGCACAGGGAACCACGACGCGTATTACAGGAACTGTCCTTGATGCCTCGGGCGCATCAGTACCCGGCGCCTCGGTAGTTTTGACGAATGAAGGGACGACCGTTTCATTTACTACGCAAACCAGTAGTAGTGGCTCTTATGCCTTCGATTTGATTCCGGCAGGAACCTATAAAGTTTCCGTAGAAAAAGCGGGTTTTAAGAAAATTATTTCGAGTGGCAACGTCGCCCAAATTAACCAGCCGGCCACTGTCAATCTCACGATGCAGGTGGGCGAGGTTTCGGTCGAAGTAAACGTTGAT
>JANMKB010000452.1:0-28121 GCA_031371805.1 Blastocatellia bacterium
CCCGATTTTTGGCGAATATCAGGAACCGAGTTTTTAAAATATAGCTAGAGTTCCAACAAATAAAGTGAAAGCCATAATGAATAAAAGTAGTTTTCTCTTGCTCATCTTTACTGCGCTTATGATGCTTTGCTCGACCGATACATTCGCTTGCTCTTGTGCTTTACCTTTGCCTACGATGCCATTGAAACAGCAAGTTGAAGTGGCACGTAAGGACGCCAAAGCAATATTTGTGGGACAGGTTCTTGAAATTGATGACAAACAATATAAGTTCGGAACGGTCATTAAATTTCAGGTGGAAAAATCCTGGAAACAAATACGTTCTAAAGAAATTTATATTGTTACAGGTCGTGGAAGTGGTGATTGTGGATTCCCCTTCGCAATTGGTATGAAGTACCTGGTTTATGCTTATGGGCCAAACAATGGAAAATTCGGGACGGGCATTTGTTCCAGGACAAAAAGAATTTCAGAAAATGAGGCAGAAGAGATCAAACTATTAGGAAAGGAAATCAAACTTCACAAAAATGCTAAATAATGCGCCTTACGGCGAGCGAAAGCTGTTTTTTCCTGAATGCCCTGGTTATCGGACTAAATCAAAATATTAAAGGAGTCAACAAAGATGAATAACCTATTCCGCCTGGCTGTTGTGCTGGGCATCAGTTTATTAGCTGTCGCAGGTGTCAGCGCACAAAAGAAAATTTCTCCGCAAGCTCTCGCGCAAAGTGCGGCTAAAGCTGCGGCTCCCGCTATCAAAAATCCGCAAATTAAATTTCAGGACATCAAGCTTAAAAATGGCTTGCGTGTTTTGCTGGTTGAAGATCACAGCGCTCCGGTAATTTCACTGGTAGTAAATTACAATGTTGGTTCGCGGGATGAAAAAAAGGGTCGCACGGGCTTCGCTCATCTCTTTGAGCATATGATGTTTCAAGGCTCGGAAAATGTCGGTAAGAGCGAACACTTCATGCTGATTGATAACAATGGTGGTCAGATGAACGGGACGACCAACACGGAGCGGACAATTTATTTTGAGACGCTGCCCGCCAATCAACTTGACCTCGCAATTTTCCTTGAATCCGACCGGATGAAAAGCCTTGACATCTCGCAGGCAAATCTTGATAACCAAAGAAATGCTGTACAGGAAGAGCGACGGCTCCGCCTCGACAATCAACCATACGGCAAAGCCAATGAACAATTTGGCGAACTGATGTATGACAATTTCGCCTATAAACATTCGGTGATCGGTTCCATGGAAGACCTAAGCGCTGCAACTGTTAACGATGTCCGCGATTTTTTCCGGCTCTATTATGCTCCAAATAACGCGGTGCTGGCGCTGGTTGGGGATTTCAAATCGGCTGATGCTTTGAATCGTATCAAAAAACAATTTGAGGCAATCCCCGCCCAGCCAACACCTCCGCCCGTGGACATCAATGAACCTGCACAAACGGCTGAGCGCAGAATGCAGGTGGATGATTCGCTGGCGCAATTGCCGTTGTTGCGAATTGGATATAAAGGATTGATTGGCAATACACTCGACGCCTATGCGATGACCATTCTTAACACTGTGTTATCAGGCGGACAAAGCTCGCGGCTGTACCAGAAAATTGTCAAAGAAAAACAACTCGCCCTGCAAATCGGCGGCTTCGCCCAGGCTGGTCGTGGCGCCGGGTCATACAACCTGCAAGCGATCATTGCGCCGGGCAAAAAAGCTGATGAAGTTGAGGCCATCATCAATGAAGAAATATCGCGCCTGCAAACCGAGCCAATCGCTGATTGGGAATTGGAAAAAGCCAAGAGCTTTGCCCGTCGCAGCACGATTGGCAGCATGAACGGCTCGCTGAGTATTGGAATGAGCCTGGCGCAGGATGCGATTGCCTACAATGATCCGAACCTGATCAATACGCGCCTGCAGAAATTAGCCGCCGTCACCAAAGACGATGTAATGCGTGTCGCTAAAAAATATTTACAAGCCAATAACCGCACGGTTTTGCTGGCGCAGCCCAAACCTAAAGCAGGCGCTCCCGCCGCAGGAGGTACAAAATAAATTATGAAAAATTTCAAACTCATCAACACTTTTGTCAGTACATTTTTTGTTTCAGCCTCGTTATTTGCGCAGGGGCTTCCGCCTGCGGGACAACAGCAATCAACCAAAGGCGCAGTGATCAAAGGCAAAGCGCCCGTCAGTAAAGAAATCCTGAAAGTAAAATTACCGCGACCATTTGAAACCAAACTCAGTAATGGTTTGCAGGTGATGATCATGGAAGACCACAGTCTGCCAAATTTTTCGATGCAGATGACGATTTTGAGCGGTGGCATGTCCGATCAGTCCAATAATATTGGCGTTGCACAATACACCGCAACACTCCTGCGCGAAGGGACGAAAACACGTAACAGCAAACAAATTGCTGAGCAGGTTGATGCGCTTGGCGCAACACTGATTGCCAATGCGGGTTTGACCTCGCTCACGTCTACTGTTGCCGCTTCAGGTTTGACTGAAAATATGAATCAGGTCATGGAACTTTTTGCCGATGTCCTGTTGAATCCAAACTTTCCGGCAGATGAATTCAATAAACTAAAAACCCGTGCACTGGGATCATTACGCCTGAATCGGGCGAACCCTAATTTTCTCGCGGGTGAAATGATGGCAAAAATGATGTATGGCAATCATCCCGGCGGACGGTTTAATTTGACGGCGGCTGATTTGCAAAAGCTCGCACCAGAAGCTTTACAAAAATTTCACGCGACATATTACAAACCAAATAATGCCATCTTTTCCATCGTCGGCGATGTCAATCCAAAAGAAACCATCGCGCTGCTGGAAAAAACTTTTGGAGCCTGGCAAAAAGGTGAGGCGACAGCGCCAAATATTCCTGCGGTCTCAGGCGTTGGTGCGGCAAAAATTGCTTTGATTGATCGCCCCGGTTCAGCCCAGACAAATCTGGTACTGACCAGTCAGGGCATCACCCGCGATGACCCCGATTACTTCGCAGTTGAAATCATGAATCAGGTGCTGGGCGGATCAGCCAGCGCTCGTCTGTTCCTCAATCTGCGCGAAGACAAAGGCTACACATACGGAGCCTACAGCAATGTTTCCACGTATAAATATCGTGGTGGAATTAGCGCCAGAACAGAAGTTCGGACTGAGGTGACAGAAGGTTCGATGAAAGAATTATTTTACGAACTGAAACGTTTACAGCAAGAGAAAGTCCCTGAAAAGGAACTGGAAAATGCGAAGCGATCCATTGTGGGCGGGTTTGCGCTGCAACTTGAATCGCCAGGCTCTGTCCTCTCTGACATGCTGACACTTAAATTGTATGGCTTTCCCGCTGATTACTGGGATACATATCCAGTCAAAATCGCGGCGGTTACGGCTGATGACGTGCAACGTGTAGCGCGGAAATATCTGGTGATGGATAAATTGCAGGTCGTAGCCGTGGGCGATGCCGCCAAAATCATCGAAGACCTGAAAAAATACGGCTCCCTTGATCTTTATGATACGGACGGAAAACTGAAGGTGATGAACTAATATTCAGTTGCAGAAACACGCACGGAGTAAGTGTGCTTTTTCGCCCTTACTGCGTGCGGGCTTCTGCAAGAGGAATCAGAATGAGTGCATCTAACGGCTCCACCAAACTTGCGGCGCATTCAGCGCTGATGAAACAGGACTGGGATGCCCGTGCGCGTGAGAACGCCAAATGGTACATCAATACAGTTGCTGTGAATCAAAGCGATGAGGATTTTTTTGCGAGTGGCAAAGCTGATCTGACGCAATGGTGGCTGCCCGAATTTCGTGAAGTGCTGGGCGAACAAAACTTCAGCGATCTGAAAATTCTGGAAATCGGTTGTGGCATTGGACGGATGACCAACTCGCTGGCAGAAATTTTTAGCGAAGTTTGGGCGGTGGATGTTTCCGGCGCAATGATCGAGCAGGGCAAAGAAAGATTCGCTCATCTTGATAACATACACTGGATCGAATCCGATGGTGTCCGCCTGGAGCAAATCCCGGACAATTATTTCGACCTCGGATTTTCAGTCTATGTGTATCAGCACGTGCCGAGCAAAGAAGCCATTGCCGCGAATATCACAAACGTCTATCAGAAAATTCAACCGGGTGGATTTTATCTCTTCCTTACCAACAGCGTCATCAATAATGAATATGAAGATTTCGCCAAAGATACGTGGACAGGCGCAACGTTCACCGCGCCGGAGCTAAGAAAGCTGGCTATCGAAATCGGTGCGCAACTGGTCAGGCTCTCCGGCGCAGGCACACAATATTGCTGGACTGTTTTGCGTAAACCGGCAGACAAAAAAACTGAGCTTCAGCAGCAACAATTACAAGCTCAAATTCTGCTCGCAGGGCAGGTAGAAGATTTACGTATTTCATCTTTTACAACCGCGGGCGAGCAGGCCAAAATTGGTGTCATTGCGACTGGCTTGGACAACGAAAAGATTGATTGTAATTCTGTGCAAATAATTATCGGAGGTAAAAATAATCAGGTGATGCATGCCGGAGCGTTACGTCATCGCCATCAGGATTTTGCGTCTGCTCGCTTTGCACTTCCGCTTAGCGAACTGAGTTATTTTGAAGGCGAAATTCCCGCAGAAACAGAGACTGGAACGATGAACGTTACGCTGCAAATTGCGGATCATCACAATTCCAATTCTTTGCCAATTCACATAATTCCCGGCACTGGCAAAAAACCAAAAATTGTGACGGTCAGAAATAGCTTTGATTATGGGCTGGATATTTATGCGCAAGGAATAAAATCGTCACTAGTTTTATTCGTTGATTACCTGCCCGCAGACGCGACGACCGAAAATGTTCGGTTGCAACTTAACGATGAATTACTGGCACCTGATTTTGTCGGGTTTGTCCCAAAAAATTCGACGTGGCAGGTCGAGGCCAAATTACCTGTGGCAACCAAACCGGGCGCGTATCAGCTATTTTTGCATTATCAGCATCTGGTGTCAGAGTTGGTCGAGATTGCGGTTAAGTAAATCAGGAGTGTAAATTTGATAACTCGCATTCTCAACTCGCCACTTTCAATTCTCCACTCCTGAGCAGAATAGATACGATTGGATATTTCCTGCTGTCAAAGAATGGAAAGTTGAGAGTTGAAAATTGAAAGTTGCTGTTTCCCAAAGTCCTTTATTTGCGCACTCATTAAATAAATTGCGACCTCATGGGTTCTTTAATACCACAGGCAATGATATTTTATCAGGTAGCAGGACTACCGACTTACAACCAAATTTATGCCAGTACAAAACATCAGAGTCTTATTAGCGAAACCCGGACTCGACGGCCATGATCGTGGCGTCAAAGTGATCGCGCGTGCGTTGCGTGACGCCGGGATGGAAGTGATTTACACCGGCTTACGCCAAACGCCGGAAATGATTGTCAACGCGGCGGTGCAGGAAGATGTGCGGATCGTCGGGCTTTCGATTTTATCCGGCGCACACATGACGATTTTTCCGCGTGTGGCAGCGCTGATGAAAGAACGCGGCATGGATGATGTGCCTTTATTTGGTGGTGGTATTATTCCCGCAGACGACATCCCTAAACTCAAAGAAGCGGGTGTGTCGCAAATTTTTCTGCCTGGTACTTCGACCGAAGATGTCATCAAGTGGATTCAGGAAAATGTGAAGCCGTTGGAGTAAATCAATTTACAGCCTGGCAAAAATCAAAGCTGCTCTAAGCGATAGTTCCGCCGCTTTACTCTTCCCCGCCAAATGTCGCGTGTGCAATTCAACCGACCTTAATTTGAGCGACGGAGTTGCTTGTCAGGCGTGCTGGCGCAAAACAGAAACCGTTCATCTGGATTATGATTTTTGTGAAAAATGCGATGTCTCGCTCCCTCGCCTGAGGCTCGTGTCGCAGGCTCGAAAATGTGGCGGGTGCGATGAAATGGCCTTTGTTTATGCCCGTTCCTGCGGTCAATATCAGGGAGCCTTACGCGAAAGCACACTCTTCCTCAAAGACCAGCCCTTCCTTTCGCAACACTTGGAAACACTGCTCGCTGAAACTTTTCAGCAACTTCCAAACGAACAAACCATAGATATAATTATTCCGGTTCCGCTGCACGTTGAGCGACAAAAAAGCAGAACATTTAATCAGGCTGAGGTTATTGCGAAAGCGCTGGCTCGTTCGACCGGATTGCCAGTTAACTTGTCCAGCCTGATCAGAGTTAATGACACCGAACGACATCGGGCGGGAATGGATGCCAAAGCCCGCACCAAATCACTCAAAGGCGCATTCCAGGTTCGTGCCCCCAGATTGATCGAACAGCGAAATATATTAATCGTTGATGACATCATGACGACTGGATCAACTGCCGATGAAATCGCCCGGACTTTAATTGCAGGAGGTGCGAACTCAGTCACCGTGCTGACACTCACCCGCGCTGTTACGCACTACCTTTAGCCAGGCTGATTTTTTTCAAATCCGCTTGCTATCTGACCGCTTCGCTGCTTAACATGGCGAAGCTGCTGGCTTAGTTGAGCGCCACCTGCATTCATCCGCTAAAGATTATTTTGCCGCTCACTTCGCAATCGCCCGGAGAACTCAAATAAAGAAGAGTTAATTTAATAACACGTGTATTTAAGGTAATCCCAACATGATGAAAATATCTTCCTGGCGCAGCCTGGTGACTGATGATTTAGGAGTTGATCTGGGCACTTCACGGACGAGGGTCTTCGCCCGTGGACGTGGCATTGTCGTCAACGAGCCTTCGCTGCTGGCTTACGACAAAAACACGCGCGAAGTGGTGGCTGTTGGCATGGAGGCATTGGAATTAGAGGGACGAGCCTCGGACGATACACAAGTCATCAGTCCACTCCACGATGGCGTTGTCGCGGATTCCGCGCTGGCGGGCAAATTACTGGAAAGTTACATTCGTAAAGCCCGCGATGGTCGTTCTCATTTTGCCCGCCGAGTGCTGCTGGCGGTGCAGTCAGATGCCTCAGACATCGAACATTACGCCCTGCAATATGCAGCGCGAGAAGCCGGCGTCAATAATATTCAATTCGTAAATAAAGGTTTGGCCGTCACCCTTGGAGCCGGATTTGACCCGGAAGACCAGCGCGCCTCTTTGGTGATTGACGTCGGTGCTGGCACGACTACGGTGGCAGCGGTCATTCACAATCACGTAATCTTTTCGCAGACGATTCGCATTGGTGGCAACGACCTGGATACCGCAATTTCAAATATGATTAAGTACAATCATAACGTTTTGGTTGGCCCGCGCACTGCTGAGCGCGTAAAAATCGAACTGGGTTGTGCCGTCCAACTCGAACACGAACAAACGACCAATGTGAAAGGTCGCAGCACGATTTCCGGCAGCCCGGAAATGGCCTTAGTCAACAGCGTCGAAATTTACGAAGCCATCGAACCCATCGTGTCCCGCATGATCAAATCGGTGGAAGATTCGCTGGAAGCTTTGCCGCCGGAAGCCTCCGGTGACATTTATGATCGCGGACTGGTGTTAGCGGGTGGCGGTTCCCTGCTCTCCGGGTTTGACGAACGATTATCGAAAGAAAGCGAACTCTCCGTGCAACTGGCGGAAAGCCCGGCGCGCGCCGTGGTGCGCGGGCTGGGAGTATTATTCGAGAGTCCGACGCTGCTTAAACGTGCTTCGATCAAATAACAATCCTGCTACCAAATACTGCGGACTGCACAGCGGACGCGCACTACCGCTTGAGATTTGGCTTTAACAACGCAGTCGCAAATGATAAAATGAATTTTCAAATTTCAAACAAATCTGATGATTATTTTGTGAGGTGCAACCTTCCCGATTTTCTCTTACGCGATTAATAAATTCCATTTTTTCAGGGACGCGTTTTCTGCTCGCCGACGCGTCGCTCACACGTGTTTGTTGTTGCCCTCTCGCAACCAATTTTATCCCCTTCAAAATCTTAGTCTGTTAACATTCAGTCTGAACCAGTCCGGTCTCAGGCCCGGGTGGAAGTCTCGTCTGTTTCCATCCGTTTATTTAACTCACATGGAAAGGGTTGCCTATGAATGGTCGAGTCCTGGTTTTAAATTCGACGTATGAACCGATCAATGTTTGCAATGTTCGTCGAGCTGTCGTCCTTGTCTTAAAGGGAGTCGCCCGGACGGAAGAAAAGGGAAATCACATGTTACGCACGCCGCGCGTCACAGTGCCGACACCATCGGTCATCCGATTGCTTGATTACGTCCATATTCCTTTTGAGCGAAAAAGCCTGTCCCGAAAAAATATTTTGTTGCGTGACCACAATACCTGCCAGTATTGCGGGCGCGTGTTAGCGCCGGCAGAATTAACCCTTGATCATGTTATTCCCAGATCACGCGGCGGACATTCCAATTGGGACAATCTGGTGGCCTGTTGTAAACGCTGTAATAATCGCAAAGGAAGCTCGACACCCGAAGAAGCCGGGATGAATTTGATTAAACGTCCCCAGGCGTTTAGTTTACATGTGAATCGCCAGATCATGCGCTACCTCGGACGCAGCGACGAAGCCTGGCGCAAATATTTATTTTATTGAAATTATGAATGCGGTCCTGAGGCTTTGTTGGCTGGTCTTTGGGAAATAAATGTAAGGGCTTCGTTCCATAACCAAAGACCAACCAACAAAGCCCTGACCACTGATATTTTTTGTAACGGCTCGATGATGGTGGACAACTTCGAGCTTTGACGCGCCCCAAACGAGTCCCAGCGGTCGCTTTCTGTTTCCTCCCTGTACAGCGAAAAAATCCAGGAAATATTTATGTCTTTAAAACTTAATTTACCCATTATTGTCGGAATTATTATTGCAGCTTTTGTCCTGCTCCCCTTTCAGCAGGCAGCGCAAGTTCAACCACAACCAGAACAGCGTATGAACACTCTGCACAGTCCGCACGCAGGCAAAGACTGGGATCAGCAGAAAATTGCGCGCGAGTCCTGGGCGCTGCATGAGTTTAATCGCCAGCGCTTAGCCAGAGTTGGGATAGAAGCCGATAAAACCGAAGCCGTCGTCACCGACACGAATGATGTTTCCGTCATTCAGGATGATGACACAATCATTATTCCGCCCACACCTTTCAGCTTAGTTGGGCGCTCAGTTTTATTTACGCCTGCTGGCGCGGGCTATGCGATTTCAGGCAGCACTGCCACGTATGACACGAATTTAGGCACGAAACTTGACCTGACAGTAGCGCCAGCAGTTAATCCGAAGCTCTCGACTGTGCCAGGAATTGAAGCGGGTGATGATGCCTATATCGTCCAGGACCTCGGATTTAATTTTAGTTTTTACGGGACGAGTTACGCCAATGTGGCGATCAGCAGCAATGGCAATATGACCTTTCGTCCTGCCGGTACTAACAGTATTTTTTTTGACGATAGCACCGTTGATTCCGGTGAATCATTAGCGGTGCTGCAATCGGCTTTACCACGTATTGCGGCGTACTGGCATGACCTGGATGCACGCGCAGCCGCCACACAAGGTGCCAGTGGAATTTACATTCGCAAAGCCAGCGATCGCGTTTTAATTAGCTGGAACAACATCAACGATTTCTTTAACAGGTCTGGTGATAATGGTACTCATCGTTTCCAGGTAACATTATTTAATGATGGACGCATTCAAATTGTTTATGGCGCAGCCCAACTAACCACGACAGCTTTGGTTGGAATTTCAGGCGGTGGAACTGCGCCTGCGCCAACGCTGGTAAATTTTGCCAACCCAACGGTTCCTGCTACCAATACTCCTTTCGCGCAATATTTTTCGACGACGCAAACGTTGGATGAATTGAATGCCATCAAAGCTTTTTACAACGCGCACCCCAATCAGGATGTCTATGATTTCGCGTATGTCGTGCTGGATTTTAATTACACCTTGCCGGGTAATGCCTTCGCGTATTATTCGCCCATTCGGAACAATGTCGGCGGCATCAATCAGGACATTTTTGATTCTGATACTTATGGCGCACTGGGTGGGAAACGAATACTGGGGTTCCTGAATATGAGCAATATTCTGACCCAGTATCCAGAATACCCAACAACCCGATTTTTAGGTGCGAATCATGCGCTTTCAATTTTTGGTCAGGAGCAGGGACACGCATGGCTGGCGTATGTTTTGTACCCTGGACGCACCAGCACAGTTTTATTGGGACGCGACCTTCAGCATTGGAATTTCTTTTTCAATTCTGAATCTTCGCTCAGTCAACCCGCCGCGCCGCGCTCTTCGTCTTCGGAAGGGAATGCCTGGCGCGATAATGGGAACGGCACATTTACGACAATTAGCTTGATAGACGGTTATTCAAAACTGGATCATTACCTGATGGGGCTGCGACCACCGGAACAGGTTCCCGACAGTTTTTTGATCACGAATGTTTTCGGGACTTCGGCAACCCCAAGCTCAAACCCTGGCCCCGGTGTGCAGGCCAGCGGCATTCGGCAGGCAATTCCGATCAATCAAATTATTTCCGCCAATGGTCAACGTGATCCGGCGGTTGCGAATGCAACTAAAAATTATCGAGCGGCCTGTCTGGTCATCACGCAAAAAGGTCAGTCGGCAACCCCCTCAACAATAAACAAATTGACGCGTTACCGCCTCGCGTGGGAAAGTTATTTCGCCCAATCAACTGATTATCTGGCAACGATCAATACCGGGATTTCTGCGCTTTCATCGCAGCGCTTCATCGGCCTGGCAAATGGGGCAAGCTATACCGCCGTCCTTTCACCCGGAGTTTTAACTTCGATTTTCGGGCAGGGATTAACGAATGGAGCTTCTTTCACTGCCACGCCCGGACAAGCATTGCCCTTTAACCTCGGTGGCATTGAAGTGAAGGTTGATGGAATTTCAGCCCCGCTTTTTTACGTGGGACAATTTCAAATCAACTTCCAAATGCCGCGCACGATCCAGGCGACAACATTTATTTCGACCAGAGTAGATTCCGCCACAGCAACGGTTGAAATCTTTAAAGATGGCCTGTTAATCCGTGCCGCCGCGCCCCAAATTGCGCCTGTGTTGCCGGGGATATTTTCGCTCAGTCAGGATGGAGCTGGCCCCGCCGCCGCCCTTGATGCTATTAATTTTTCGGCGGCTCCGTTCAAGGCGAAACAAGCCAACGGACAACCTAATTTTGTCGCCTTGTTTGCCTCCGGCTTAGGCGCAGATGTCACCGATGTTGACGGAAATGTTAACGGCAGCGTGCAGGTAACCTTGAATGGAACTCCGACGACAGTTTCGTATGCGGGCCGAGCGCCAGGATATTTTGGTTTGAATCAAATAAACTTTCAGTTGCCAGCCAATCTTGCCGCCGGAACATATAACGCCGTGGTCGCCAGAAATGGGGTTGCAAGCAACTCTGTGACGATTGCGATTAAGTAGAAAAATTGACAGGTGCTAAAGGTGGTTGTTATATTCAGAAACGAAGAATAGCGATAGTATTCAAGAAAAATTTTCCACGAAGCAGCACGAAGTTTTTTTCGACAGGATTTACAGGATTGACAAGATAGATTATTTTTTTGCGCCCATAAATCCTGTTCATTCTGTCAATCCTGTCTGATTTCTTCTTCGTGAACCTTCGTGTAGCTTCGTGGATGAGAAGTTCTTTTTCTTAAAAGCTGTACCAACTCTTAGGTCAGAAAATATGTTATCACAGCAAATTTATTTAGGCGTAGACCTGAGCAGTCGTCACATCCGTGTGGGAACCATTGATGCTGAGGGCAAGCTGTTAAGTTCTAAGCGGATGCCGCATCAGCTTTCCCGCAGCAGTGATGGCAATGGTCGTGCACTGGCTGATAAATTACTCTCCACCATGAAAATGAGCGTCGCGGAACAAACTGCTCCGATAGGCGGAATTGGGGTGGGGTTTCCAGGTTTGGTAAATTATGCCACGCACCGCGTCGTCCATTTGCCGAATGCCGCCAATCTCAGTGACATTGATCTCTATCAGGAATTCGTAAATGAATTTCAGCTTCCAATTGTTTTTGAGAACAACACCAATGCGGCCACCATCGCGGAGATGAAGTTAGGAGCGGCCCAGGACGTTAATGACTGGATGTTAGTGCGGATTGGTTACGGCGTGGGAGCCGGATTAGTTTTAGATGGAAAATTGCGGCGCGGGAAATCAGGGTTCGCCGGAGAAATCGGACATTTGAATATTGATGCCGAAGGCCTTGATTGTGCCTGTGGTAGTCACGGATGCCTGGAGACAATTTGTTCAGCACCAAATATTGTGCGCCGGACACGCGCCCGCCTCGAACGCGACAAGACTTCTTCGCTGTCAGAGTTTGAGAACCGCGATGAAGATTTCGCATATGATGACATTGTCAAAGCGGCGCAGGAGGGCGATGAACTGGCCATGTTAATGATGCAACGAACGGGTCATTTTATTGGTATGGCGGTGGCCGATATGATCAACGTACTGAATTTATCCAGAGTTGTCATCGGAGGGAATTCAGCGGCTCGCCCGTTGCTGGTTCCCGCAATTATCGAAGAAGCGCAGCGCCGCTCCTTCCCTGACTCATTTGCCGACTGTGAAATATTACCGGCTAAACTGGCATCGGAAGCTGGCGTCATTGGGGCGGCACTGCTGGCACAGGAACAAGCTGAACAAACCAGTTAATAAACGCGAAAACTTTCCAGCTTGCGTGATTGCAGGGGGAAGTAGTCCTAAAGAAAAGTACACCTTTGCCCCTGAGATTTCAGCCTGGCACACGACGCAAACTGGCAAATTTGCGCTCCCCAACATTCCGAAAGGCAACCAATGATTTCAAGCGACAACCTTGAACGATTTTATGAACACGGAGCCACAAAAACCTGGGTTTTGCGGCGTGTCAAAGTTGACCTTGAAGAAGGCGAATTTGTTTCCATCATGGGGCCATCCGGCGCGGGGAAATCTATGCTGCTGCATATTCTGGGCATGCACGACAATGCGTGGCTGGGCGAATATTTTTTCTACGATCAGGCCGTCCATAAGCTCAAACCCAAAGAGCGCGTGGAATTACGCAATAAAAATGTCGGGTTTGTGTTTCAGAGCTATCATCTGCTTGATAATTTAACTGTTTACGAAAACCTCAAAATTCCGCTCTCCTATCGCAATTACAAAAAATCCGAACGCGAAGCCATTGTTGCAGATGTGCTGGATCGGTTTGGGATCGTCGGCAAAAAAGATTTGTATCCTGCGCAGCTTTCCGGCGGTTAGCAACAATTGATTGGCGTAGCCCGCGCCATCGTTGCCAATCCAAAATTAATTCTGGCGGATGAGCCGACAGGCAATTTGCATTCGGCCCAGGGCAAAGAAATCATGGAGTTATTCAAGAAGTTAAATGACGCCGGAACGACAATTGTAATGGTCACGCATTCAGAAGCGAATGCCGCGTACAGTAATCGTATTATCAAGGTGCGCGATGGTTGGGTCGTTAATGAATAATTACGCGCAATGAATTCTCCAACCCCTAAAATCTTAATTGCCGATGATCAGCCCGATGTGCTGGAAGCCCTGCGTTTATTACTTAAAGCTGAGGGCTGGCAAATCGAAGCGGCGACTTCGCCGGGCAAAGTGTTAGCACTTGTCGCCGGCCAGGAATTCGAGGTTGCACTGATTGATTTGAATTACGCACGCGACACGACTTCGGGCAAAGAAGGTTTAGAGTTGATGTCAAAGCTCATCGAACTCGACAGTTCCCTGCCGATTGTCGTAATGACGGCCTGGGGCAGCGTCGAAGTTGCCGTTGAAGCAATGCGCCGTGGAGCGCGTGATTTTATCCAAAAGCCCTGGGAAAATGAGCGCCTGCTTGCGATCCTGCGCACCCAGGCTGAACTCAGCCGGGCGTTGCGACAAGGGCAAAAACTCGCGGCAGAAAACGAACTACTCCGCGCTGAAAAAGGGCCAGCCATCGTGGCGGAATCCGCCGCCATGCAACCAGTCCTGGAAATGATCGCGCGGGTTGCGCCTTCTGATGCAAATGTTTTAGTAACGGGTGAAAACGGCACTGGTAAAGGCGTCATTGCCCGCGCTTTGCATGCGGCCTCAGCCCGAGCGCACAAAGCGCTTGTTACCGTCAACGTTGGCGGACTTTCTGAAGGCGTATTCGAGAGTGAATTATTTGGTCACGTCAAAGGCGCGTTTACCGATGCCAGAGCTGATCGCGTGGGGCGGTTTGAACTGGCAGATGGCGGAACTTTATTTTTAGATGAAATTGCCAACGTGCCTACTTTGCAACAACCAAAAATGTTGCGTGTCCTGGAAACCGGAGAATTCGAGCGCGTCGGTTCGTCCAAAACGCGGCAGGTAAATGTGCGGATTGTTTCGGCAACCAATGCGGAATTAAAAAAAGGAGTTGAGGCTGGTCATTTTCGCCGCGACCTTTTATTTCGCCTGAACACCATCGAAATTCATTTGCCACCGTTGCGCGAACGCCGCGAAGATATTGCCCCGCTGGCACATTATTTCCTGCGTCAGCAAATGTTGCGCTATCGCAAAATGGTGGAAGGCTTCGAGGCAAACGCGCTTCAGGCAATGTTGAAATACGATTGGCCGGGCAATGTCCGTGAACTCGAACACATGGTTGAGCGGGCGATTTTAATGACGAATCGAACACTGATTCGTGCCAATGATTTGGGCTTGACGGACTCAACCGGAAGCTCGCCGGGCATTGAAGATTTAAGCCTGGAAGAAGTCGAAGTGTGGCTGATCAAGAAATCACTGGCCCGTTGTGATGGTAATGTAAGTCGGGCGGCAGAGGCGCTGGGGTTGAGTCGCAGCGCCTTATATCGCAGGCTGGAAAAATATGGTCTCTGATGTTTTCATCTTCCCAAGCCCATGAAATCTCCCGTTGAAATCATTGCCCGAAAATCCTCCCTGAAGGCCAGTCCTGCGTACAAACGAATTTACCACGATCAAGCGATCTTTATTTTTGCCCTGCTGGCGGGACTGCCAGCCATCATCGTAGCAATAAGTTTACTCTGGTTCAGCGAATATTCCCCCAAAGTACAATGGACGTTATCGCTCGTCATTATTGTGTGCTGGTTCGGCTTTGCAATGGCCCTGCGCGAACGTGTCATCCGTCCGCTGCAAACGGTTTCCAATTTACTCGCGGCATTGCATGAAGAAGATTATTCAGTGCGGGCGCGTGGAGCGACACCGCATGATGCGCTGGGCGAGTTATTAATAGAAGTAAATACGCTCAGCGAAACGTTACGCGCACAAAAGATGGGAGCGATGGAAGCCTCAGCCCTGCTCAGAACCGTGATGGCAGAAATCGAAGTCGCCGTTTTTGCGTTTGATTCCGAGACAAAATTGCGGCTGGTAAATCGCGCCGGAGAAAAATTGCTCGCGCAACCGTTGGAAAGAATTATCGGACGGAGCGCGGCGCAACTCGGTTTGCAGGATTGTCTGGGATTTTCAGCCGCCCAAACCAAACAACTCAGTTTCCCCAGTGGAACCGGGCGGTTTGGCATCCGGCAGGGCAGCTTTCGGCAGGGCGGGCGGGCGCATAATTTGCTCGTGCTGACGGATTTGAGCCAGGCCTTGCGCGAAGAAGAAAGACAAGCATGGCAACGCATTATTCGTGTGCTGGGACATGAATTAAATAATTCACTGACCCCGATTAAATCAATTGCCAGCAGCCTGGCAACCCTGATCGGACGCTCGCCCCGTGCGGATGACTGGGAAACAGACACGTGCCGTGGACTCGAAATAATTGCCGCCCGTGCTGATTCGCTCAACCGCTTTATGGGCGCCTATGCACAACTGGCAAAATTGCCACAACCAAATTTAAAACCAGTCAATGTCGGAGAATTGTTGCAACGCGTAACCGAACTGGAAACGCGGATGGTAATTACGTTATTGCCGGGCAGCGAAATCACGATTCAGGCGGATGGCGATCAGTTGGAACAATTATTCATCAACATTATTCGCAATGCCGTTGATGCAGTCCTGGAATATGGCGGGAACGAAGTCAAAGTCACCTGGGCAAAAACTACGCAACTGGAAATCGCAGTCGAGGACAATGGCCCGGGTCTTTCCGGCACTACTAACCTATTCGTCCCCTTCTTTACCACCAAGCCCAAAGGCTCAGGCATCGGTCTGGTATTAAGTCGCAATATTGCGGAAGCGCATGGCGGAACATTTACGCTGGAAAATAAACCGACCGGGAATGGCTGTATTGCGCAGGTACGATTACCATTATAACTGTTCAGCTTTGCCTTTCCGGCGCTTTTTTGATTGAATCTAAAACCTGATGTCCAAACAAATTCTCGCCTCAACAAAAATATTCTCCGGCGCAGTTTTTTCTGTCACCCGTGACCAGTTGCGCGAAGCCTCCGGGCAGGAAATTACCCGCGAAGTCGTCAACCACTCTGGTGGCGCAGGTGGCGTGGCCTTGTTCGAGGACGGGCGCATCGCACTGGTGCGACAGTATCGGCATCCGGCCAAAAAAGATTTACTGGAAATTCCTGCCGGAAAAATTGATGACGGTGAAGCGCCGGAAACCTGTGCCGCACGTGAAATCGAAGAAGAGCTTGGGTTCCGCGTGGGCAGGCTGGAAAAACTGGCGGAATTTTATTCGACCCCAGGATTCTGTGAAGAAAAGCTCTATGTTTATTTAGCGACGGAGCTTGTCCCCACACAGCAGAGACTGGATCATGATGAAAATGTCGAGCTTGTTTTTGTGACGCTTGATGAAGCTTTGCTGATGATTCGAGGTGGTGAAATCGAAGACGCGAAAACGATTATTGCTTTAATGCTGACGAAGCAAAAATTATCCGCCACAGATGTTTATGTTTGATATTTTACGTTCCTGCATCATCATCCCATTGATTTACCTGTACACGTTTGTGATGGGAACGCTGGCTTTAGTGCTGTCATTTTTTGATCATGAGGGCAGGTTGCAACACTGGTGCGCGACCATGTGGTGTCGTCAGATCGCTGTGACCGCCGGAGCCAAAGTAAAAATTCGCGGGTTGGAAAATTTACCGCAAAATACTGCTGCCGTGTTCATTGCTAATCATGCAAGTTATATGGACATCCCCGCAATCTGGGGTTATGTGCCAGTTCAGTTTCGCATTATGGCCAAGCGTCCGCTCTTTTATCTGCCCTTTTTGGGCTGGTTTTTGTGGCGGGCTGGTCACATTCCGGTTGATCGTGGCAATGCGCGTGCGGCAGTCGCCAATATGAAGCGGGTGGTGGATAAATTACATGCAGGCTGTTCGCTGGTAGTTTACGCCGAAGGCCATCGTTCACCGAATGGTGCGTTACAGGATTTCAAAACTGGTGGTTTCAAACTTGCACTGAAAGCCGGAGTCCCGATTGTTCCTATTACCATCATTGGCTCACATCGAATTTTGAAAAAGGATTCGCTGGTTTTTCACGCTGGAGAGATTGAAGTCATTATTGATCCGCCGCTGGCAACAACAAATTACAATAATCGCAATTTGTCCGAACTGGTTAATCAAACTCACGCTGTCATTGCCCAACGGCTGGCGGAAAAAACATTCGCACGAGCAGAAAATATCGCCAGTCTTGAAATGACAGAAAGCACTAAATAAATTATGAGCATTGAAAATCCCTTCGATAATTCTCTAAACACGCAACCGCTTTCGCCAAATAATTTTTCCGCAGAAAATAAGCAACCCGGCTGGAGTACGCCAATCGCCTTTGGCAACTGGTTCGCCAGCGTTATTTTCGCGGTCATTGTTCCAGTCATTCTGATCGCAGTTTACATCCTGCTTTTTGACCGTCCAATGTTCGAAGACTTGAAAATGGGTAAAGAGACTCCCACGATGGTGATGGTAGCCTTAATCGGCACCTTTGGCGGACAGCTTCTTTCGTTGCTGACAAGTTGGGCGATAGTGACTAATCTTGGCAAGGCTTCGTTCAAATCCGCGCTTGGCCTGGATTGGCCCAAATACTTTAATGTTGGTCATGCGATAGTCCTGGCAATTGCCATGCTGGGTCTGACGATCCTGATTGAATACTATCTTCCGCATAAAGAAACCAGTCTCGACAAATACATCAAAATGGGTTTGTCTGTGCGCCTGACGCTGGCTTTACTGGCGACATTTGGAGCGCCAATTGTCGAAGAAATAATTTATCGTGGCGTGCTTTATACCGCGATAGAGAAAAATACAGGCAAGTGGGCGGCAATTTCTGTGGTTACTTTTCTCTTTTGGGGAGTTCACGTGGCACAGTATTACAATAGCGTTGCCACTCTGGTTGCTGTTTTTGTCCTGAGCTTTGTCTTAACATATTTACGCGCCTGGACAGGTAAGCTGCTGCCCGGAATCATCGTGCATTTTATCTTTAATGGAGTTCAGGGTTTGGTGATTGTGTTTGCGCCGCAAAAAGCCCTGTCGCCTGATCCGGCAACTTCACCTGTGCAATCTGCAATTATGCTCGGTAACAGCATCCTGAAGCTTCTTCATTCGCATTAAAAAAGATAGCTGCGAATCACTTACTTAAGTTTACTCAGCCCTTGCGCACTAAGTAAAATAAATGCTTCGCAGCTATCTTTTCTTTTCGGGGGATGGTTCAGCCCAACACTAATCAGTGCCAGGGCGCTTGAATGTATACTTCACATACCTGCTACTGGAAAGTAATTCCTCTCCCTTGTTCGTTTTGTGAACCGTATAGCCATCCACATAAACGCCGACGAGTTCCCAGCCTTCGCTGCCAATGGTATTGAGACCAGCGTCAACGTTAGCATCAATAAAATCTTCACCTGTCACCTTTGCGCCAATCTTTCTCACCTCGCCCCAATCAACAGTTCGATATTGCCATTTTGTCATAAGTAAGTCCTTTAACAGTATAGTGAATACCTTCGTTTTTTTGTGAGTAAAGCATCCATCGTCGAAACGCGAGAGGGGGAAAAGCAGGGGGAGTAACTCGCAAATATAATTAAGTACTTAATGGAATGCTACATTTTTTCTAAACCATTTTTCAGCAAAAACTCTGCTCTGAAAAATGGAAGTTAATAGAGATTGTTAATTTCCGCTGCAATATTTATACACATATTTTTTCCCCGGCTCAAGTGAAAGGATCGAGAAGTGTCTTAAACAATACTAATTATCACAAATTTTTCTGCGCAGTTTTTTTCGCCACTCAATCCATCTCTATTCCTATCCCGCAGGCCCGGTGAAAGTAAAAATATCCGCCAAAAAAGCCCGCAAATCGTGGCGTGCGACAACCGCGTCCAGCATTCCATGTTCCAGCAAAAACTCTGAGCGTTGAAAACCTTTGGGCAGTTTTTGGCGAATGGTTTGTTCGATCACACGTGCACCCGCAAAACCGATTAAAGCGCCTGGTTCAGCAATATTCAAATCACCGAGCATCGCAAAGCTGGCTGTCACTCCACCCGTGGTGGGATTCGTCAATAATGAAACGTAAGGCAGTTTAGCTTCATGAAGAATAGCCAGCGCCGCCGAGATTTTTGCCATTTGCATCAGTGATAACGCGCCTTCCTGCATCCGTGCACCACCGGAGCATGAAGCAATCACTAACGGCATTCTTTTTTTCAAACAATGCTCAATGGCCAGCGTCAGTTTTTCCCCTACGACCGACCCCATGCTTCCGCCCATAAAAGCAAATTCCATCGCCGCAATTACCAGCGGGCGCTCATGCAATTTTCCTGTCCCGACAATTACTGCGTCCAGCAATCCGGTGGCCTTTTGCGCTTTTCTAAGCCGTTCGGTGTAAGGCACACTGTCAACAAATCCCAGGGCATCTACCGGCGCCAGATGATTAAATAATTCGTCATACGCGCCATCATCAAACAGCATTGCCAGACGGTCTTTCGCGCTGAGGCGAAAATGAAACTGGCACTTGGGGCAAACCTGTGAATTTTCTTTTAAATCTTTGCGATAAATAGTCGTGCCACAATCAGGATTTTCGCATTTGACGAAAATCCCTTCGGTTTTTACCGTGCGTTCATCGGAGGGAGTGAGTTCCGCAATTTTATCGTCCTGCCGCTTAAACCAAGCCATAATTTTATCTTCTTTTTTTATTTTGTAACCGCGCTGGCGGGAATTGTGACAGCAAGCATTTCATCGGTCAAATCTGACCAGTAATACCTGATAGATTACCTGATATACCTGGCGAGTTGACTCAAATCAACATTGCCGCCCGACAGCGTCACGCCGACACGTTTTCCGGCAAAATCCAGCTTGCGATGCCGCACTGCCGCCGCTGCCGCTGCGCCCGATGGCTCGACCAGAACTTTCATCCGTTCCAGAATAAATTTGAGCGTCTCAATCATTTCCTCATCTGTGACCAGCAAAATATCTTCCACTAGCTTCTGGATAATAGGAAAAGTCAATTTTCCCGGCGAAGATTGCTGCAAGCCATCAGCGATTGTCTGCGGAACCGGAATTTCAACGCGCTCGCCTTTTCTGAAAGATTGCCAGGTATCGTTACCAGCTTCCGGCTCAACGCCAAAGACGCGAATGGACGGACGCAGATGTTTAGCCGCTGTTGCGCAACCTGCCAGCAGGCCACAACCACTGGAACAAACGACCAGAAAATCCAGGTCTGGCACGTCTTCCATCAATTCCAGCGCCGCCGTTCCCTGCCCGGCCATCACCAGATAATCGTCAAAGGGGGGCACTAAAGTCATACCCCGTTCACGGCAATTTTTTTCGCCCACTGCTTCACGTGATTCATTGTAACGATCATAAAAAATCACCTCCGCACCGTAACCACGTGTGGCGGTGACCTTTATTCCCGGCGCATCCGATGGCATTACGATGACACAGGGAATGTCAAAAAGCTGGGCGGACAAGGCCACCGCCTGCGCGTGGTTGCCGGATGAATACGCCAGAATCCCATGTTTTCTCTCTTCTTCGCTTAATGTCGAAATTTTGTTATAGGCGCCACGAAATTTGAAGGCTCCGACGCGTTGCAAATTTTCGGCTTTAAAGAAAACTTCGCAGCCAGCCTGGTCATTAAATTGGTGCGAAGTCAAAACGGGGGTGCGATGTGCAACCCCGCGTAATCGTTCCTGGGCCTGGAGAATGTCGTCAAAAGTAAGCATAGATTTTCGGTGCAGAGCAGATTTCCGTAATTGAAATATTGACAATAGATTTCATAAATCGGTCTGGATTGCAGATTTTACTTTGTGATCTTAGCACTAAGTTGTGTAAAATGCCTGTGGTTGCACGCAGCGACTCGTTCCTGATTTCAATCACCTTCTATTCAAACTACTACTATGTTAACGATAGGAATACACTATCTGGGGGACATCGCCTCAGTTGACGTTCGAGGAAAATTCATCAAAGGGCAGGGCGGTTTTCAATTGCAAATGCTCGTTGATAAAATCCTCACCGCCGGAACCAACCAAATATTGCTCAACCTGACGGAAGTCCCGATGGTTGACAGCATGGGCATTGGCGAAATTGTCCGTGCGTTTACCAAAGTGCAGGACGCTGGCGGCTTGCTCAAACTAGTGGGATTAACCGAAAGGGTTTACGGCGCACTGCAAATTACGCGGCTCCTCAGTCTGATCGAAAATTTCAAAACTGAGGAAGAAGCGTTCGCCAGTTTCCAAAAAAAGAATGGCAAACCAGCAAAACCACGAAGCAAAAAAAAGAAAACCGAAGCACTGGAATAATTAATCGAAAAATCGGGGAACAATTTTCCTGATAATTATTTTGCGTGTCCCCGATTCATAATTTCCCAGCCCTGCGATGATGATCGATTCCAGAACCATTTGCCAATGCATGGTTGCAGGTTTCCCTTCAGCCAATTGATCTAAATCACTTTGCCCTGTAAATTAAAGTTTTATCACCTAAAGGCTTAATTTAATGTTTACAAAAATTACTGAATACGAAGGCGTGACCGAATACAAACTTAATTCCAATCACCTCAAGGTTTTGGTCGTGCCGCGCCGTGCTGCGCCCGTCGTCGCTTTTATGGTCGTCTATCGCGTTGGCTCGCGCAATGAAGCGGTTGGGCATACGGGTTCGACGCATCTGCTGGAGCATCTGATGTTCAAGGGGACGCCGACTTATAACAAAACGCAGGGCACGCAAATCGCGGCAGTCTTGCAAAAACAAGGCGCAGTTTTCAATGCTGACACCTGGTTTGATCGCACGCGCTATTACGAGATGCTGCCCTCCGATCAGCTTGAACTGGCGATTCATCTGGAAGCTGACCGCATGCGAAATTCGCTCATTACCGACGAAGATCGTCAGTCAGAAATGACCGTTGTGCGCAACGAATTAGAACGCGGCGAAAACGATCCCGCCGGGATTTTGGATGAGCGCGTTTGGGCGGCGGCCTTTCGTGAGCATCCCTATCACCATCCGACGATTGGCTGGCGTACTGATGTCGAGGGCGTTCCAACGTCACAACTCAAAGAGTTTTACGACGTTTATTATCATCCGAACAATGCAACGGCGATTGTCGTAGGCGATTTCGATGAACAAACGGCACTGGATTTAATTGCCAAACATTTCAATTCGATTCCGTTGCCTGCCCATCAGATTCCGCCGATGTATACGGTCGAGCCGCCGCAGGAAGGCGAAAATCGTTTTGTGCTGCGTCGTTCAGGACAGCTTGGCGTAGTTCAAATGGCCTGGCGCACACCTGAAGGGACGCATCCTGACACGGCTGTTTTGTCGGTGCTGGATCACGTCTTATCGGCTGGCGTAACTTCGCGGCTCTATCAGGCGCTGGTCGAAACACAAATTGCCATCGGCGCAACCACACATGCCTATTCATTGCTTGATCCGGGCTTATTCACTTTATCAATTACCCTGCGCCCGGACGTTAAGCACGAAGATGCGGAACAAATCGCGCTCGCCGAAATCGAAAAATTAAAGACTGATTTAGTAACCGAAGCCGAGTTACGCAAAGCCCAAAACATCATCACTACTCACTTGATTTATTTACGCGATAGCCCGTTTGGCGTGGTCAGCGCGTTAGGCGAAGCAGAAGGAATGGCAGACTGGAAAGATTACGTGGACTTTCCAACCAAAGTCTTAGCCGTGACTGCCGAAGACATCAAGCGCGTCGTGAATACTTATTTTCTCGCCGATGCCCGCACGGTCGGTTACTTTGTCCCCAAAGAAAGTTAAAAAATTAAACAGCTCAGACCTTTTGTCTTTTGAGCTATTTTCATCTCTCACCCTATGACGAAATCATTTGCTACTCGCACTTCACGCGAAGTGTTATCCAATGGAATTAAACTGCTCGTGCTGGAAAATCACGCGAATCCGACGGTCTCGGTTTCAGGCTATTTATTCGGTGGATCGTATTTCAGCCCCGTCGGAAAATATGCCACCGCTCGCATCACTGCCGACATGCTGAATAAAGGAACGACCAAACGCAACAAGCTGGAAATTGCTGAAGCTTTGGAATCAGTGGGAGTCGGCGTCAATGTTTCGAGCAATACCTTCACCATCTCGCTCAGCGCACAATCACTGAGTCGTGATTTTCCCATGGCGATGGAAACTCTGGCCGAAGAATTGCGCGAGCCAACTTTCCCTGCCGACGAACTCGAAAAACTAAAACAGCGCAACATTGCTTCGATCAAACGTTCGCAGGACGATACGGATCGTCGCGCCATGGAGCGGTTCACGCAACTGGTTTTTGCGGAGGCCAATCCTTTTCACAGTTTCCCGGCGGAGCGTCGCATCAGCGAACTTGAAACTATTACCGCCGATGATTTACGCAGTTTTTATGCCAGTCATTACGGCTCAGCTTCAATGATTTTAGCGGTTGTCGGCGATGTCACGCCGGAGCAGGTCAGTAAATTAATGCAGGATAATTTTGGTGACTGGATTGGTCAGGCCGCACCGGAAATCAGTTTGCCGGAAACGCAATTGCAGGTTGCCCCACAGCGCGAAACCGTGTTTTTGAAAGACAAAGCCAGCATTGACGTAGTGATGGGACATGCTTCCAGATTGCGGCGGATGAACCCCGATTATTTAGCTGCCGTTGTCGCCAATCGTGCGCTTGGACAATCCACCCTTTCATCACGCCTCGGCTTAAAAGTCCGTGACGAAATGGGGCTGACTTACGGCATTAATTCGTTTTTCTCTGATTCAGGCTTAGGTGATGGGCCTTACCTGATTACGGTTTCTGTTGCACCGGAAAATGCTGAACTGGCAATCAGTACGACGAAAGAAATTGTCGAAGATTATCTGGTCACAGGCATCACCGAACAGGAAATTGCCGATGAACAGTCGTCAATGATAGGCGGTTATAAAGTCGGTCTGGCGACCAATGCAGGTATTGCCGGACAGCTTGCAAATACTGAAATTTACGGCCTCGGAGTCAATTATCTGGACGAATTTCCCGAACACATTAAAGCGTTAAATAAAGCGCAAATTGACGCCACAATTCGTAAATATATTCACCCGGAAGTGATGACGACAGTGCTGGCAGGAACGATTGAAAAAGGATGAAAGATGAGCGATGAAGGATGAATAAATTTCTATTCGCTCATCGCTCAGTCTTTATCCTTCATCCCTTAAAGATTTTATGAGCCTCGGAATTATTCTTTTTAATCTTGGCGGCCCTGAAACCCTCGCCGATGTCAGGCCATTTCTCTACAATTTATTTTCTGACCCGGAAATTATTCGCCTGCCTGTCAAAGCTTTGCAAAAGCCACTGGCGTGGTGGATTGCGACCAACCGCAAAAAAAAATCTACCAGGATTTATGAACAGATTGGTGGCGGTTCGCCACTGCGGCGGATTACGGATGAGCAGGCCAAAGCCTTGCAGAATGAATTGCAACGGCGCGGCATTGACGCCAAAGTCTACGTTGGGATGCGTTACTGGCATCCCTTCACCAACGAAGCTTTAGCCAAAATTCAACGCGATAAAATTACTGAATTAATTGTGCTGCCGCTCTATCCGCAATTTTCCGTTTCGAGTACCGGCTCAAGTCTCAAAGATTTTATTGCCCAACTCAGAAAGCTGGGCGGCCTGCGCCAAATCAAGCGGCATTACATCACGCACTGGTTTCGCCACGAGGCGTACCTCAACACACTCGCCGCACAAATTAAAGAAGCCATTGCCAAATTTCCTGATCCCGATCCGCGCCACGTTCACCTGTTGTTCAGCGCCCACAGCATTCCGCAAGCTTATGTCGAACGTGGTGATCCGTACCTGCGCCACACCGAAGAAACCGTGCGCCTGGTAATGGAGAAATTAGCCAATGGCAGCCCACACGATTTAAGCTTTCAAAGCAAAGTCGGCCCCGTGAAATGGCTGCGTCCGCCGACCGAAGATAAAATCCGTGAATTGCATGCCGCCGGCGTAAACCAGTTATTAATGATTCCCATCAGCTTCGTTTCCGAACACAGCGAAACGCTTTATGAACTGGATATTCAGTATAAAATTGTTGCCGACGAAATTGGCCTGAAGGAATATCGCCGCGTCCCGGCCTTCAATTCTGACCCACGATTTATTAGTGCGCTGGCGGATTTGGTACAGGAAAAAGTAAAGTAGCGTATTCTTATTGCGTAACGCCATCAGAACGTCGGTAATATAGCGAAGGCATATGAAAAAGGAATATGATTTCAGCAAGGGTAGACGGGGCGCAATCGTGCCATCAGCGGCTGGTAAAACACGCATTACGATCAGGCTGGATGATGAGATTTTGGCCTGGTTTCGAGCAACGGTAAACGAGGCTGGCGGCGGGAGCTACCAGACACTCATCAATGATGCGTTGCGCAACTACATGCAGGGAAAAAAAGAACCACTGGAAAAAGTGCTGCGACGGGTTGTGCGTGAAGAATTGAAGCATGTGGCGTAATCCCCAAAGGGGCCGAACATTGCTTTGGAGACACAACAAAATTTTACGCAAACTGAGCAGGGCTGGACATTACCGATGACACCAGAGGCAGAAAAATTTCAGGACTTGTTTGCGGAGTTGAAACGGCGTGGCGATTGATAATTGATTACTTACCCAGGATTATGAAGCTCAAAAACATTTTAATTATTTTCGGACTCATTGTTGTTTTGGGAATTGGGACAATTGCGGGTATTACGATCTATTCAATTCGCCTCATGAGCGTTCCAACTGGTGGTTTAGCAAATACAATTATTCCAGGTGAGGCAGTTATCACTACTAAATTTTATGGGAACGTCAAACGTGGCGATCTTATTGTTTTCAAATTGCCAAGCGATCCTGCGGTTCATTACATTAAGCGCGTCATTGGATTACCAGGTGAAGAAATTCTCTGTAAAGGCACATCTGTTTTTATCAACGGGCAGGAAATATCCGAGCAGAAAGTTTTTGCCGAAACTCCATCGGACTCAACCGCCGCATTGAAAATCATCAGGGAGGAAGCTGCTTCTCCAAATGCAAAATATAAGGTCTATTACGACATCACCGCTGAGGATGATCACTTCTCTCATGGCATGAAATTTGGTATTGGAAAACCATTTCAAATTCCGGCTGACTCATATTTTATGATGGGCGATTCACGCGATAACAGTCTTGACAGTCGTTATTGGGGCATCGTCCCAAAAGCCAATCTCGTAGCCAAAGCACTAAGAATCTGGAACTCGCCTGACACTCAAAGAATGTTCACCAGCTTAGAAATTCAATGATTGATGTCATCATCATTGGCGCCGGCATTTCCGGGCTGTGCGCTGCTTACCACTTAAAAAAAACGGGCAAAAATATCCTCCTGCTGGAAGCTTCTGACCGTGTGGGCGGAGTTATTCAATCCATTAATGCCGAAGAATTCTTATTGGAGCGCGGCCCCAATTCTTTGCGCGGTTCGCACGAATTTTTAGACCTCGTAGACGAATTAAACCTGACCAGCGAATTAATCACCGGTGATCCGAAAGCTCCGGCTTATGTTTATTTTGACCAGCAATTACAGCCTGTTCCGATGTCACCGACTGCGCTCATCACAACAAAATTACTTTCCACCCACGCCAAATTTCGTTTACTGAAAGAACCGTTCATCAAAGCGCGAACTGACAAAACCGAAGAAAGTTTAGCTTCGTTTGTGCGGCGCAGATTGGGCGATGAAATACTTGTGCGCTTAGTTGCGCCGTTTGTTTCAGGCGTGTACGCGGGCGATCCTGAACAACTCAGCGTACAAGCCGCTTTCGCCAGATTAGCCGCTCTCGAAGCAAATTCCGGCAGCATTTTTGCAGGAGCAATTAAAGCTGCCAAAGTCGCCAGAGCCAATAAAATCAAGCCTGTGCGCTCGCTTCGGCCTTATCGCTTGTGTTCATTCAAAGATGGCATGGAGACTTTGCCCAAAGCCATCGCCAAATATCTGGGCGAGAATTTACTGACTGATTCGCACGTCAGACAAATTACAAAAACCACCACTTCTCAATTTGAAATTACGTTCGAGCAACATAATAAGCAGCAACACATCACAACAGAATCATTAATCATTGCCACGCCTTCCGATGCGGCGGCGCAGTTGCTGAGCGAGATTGCGCCTGACATCAGTCCCCTGCTAACAGAAATTCCGTACACAAAATTAGTGACTGTGCCGTTAGCTTATCGAACAGATCAGCTTGCCCGACCGCTGAATGGTTTCGGATTTCTGGCACCACGTGGTCAGGGCTTACGAACACTGGGGAGCATTTGGAATTCTTCGCTGTTTGCAAATCGCACACCCGAAGGCTGGGTTTTGCTCAACAATTTCATCGGCGGCGAAACTGATCTGGGTGCGATTAACCTGAGCGATGAAGAATTAATCCGCATCGTTCACGAGGATTTGCAAAAAGTTTTGGGCATTTCCGGCGTTCCGAAACGCCTGCCCATCACTCGCTGGCAGCGCGCCATCCCGCAATATCGTTTGGGACATGCGGCGCGAATCGCTAAAATCGAAGCGGCGTTAACGAACCAGCACGGCTTGCGACTGGCAGGAAATTATTTACACGGTGTCGCGCTTGGCGATTGCATCAAACAGGGAAAAGAAATTGCCGCGAGGATAACGAGGTCAGGCACATGAATTCTCTCTTCCTAACGATAATTTTATGCGTCGCAATGTTCATGAATTATGCTTCAGTAAAAAGCGCAAAGAGTGATTTGACGCAGCAACCGATGATGGAAATAAATGCGACAAAATCTGTCTCCTTTACGCTTGTCGTCAAAAAATCCGAACGCAAAATGTATCTTTATAACGATCAGGCAAAGCTGGTGAAAACTTATAAAATTGCCCTTGGCTTTACTCCAACAGGAACA
>JANMKB010000456.1:0-2347 GCA_031371805.1 Blastocatellia bacterium
ATCACACGATCATCTTTTTTCGTTGTCTGCGCGGTCGTCGTTTTTGCCGTCCGCTTCTTTTTTGGTTTAGTTTGCGCCGCAGCCGGCAGCGCCAAAGCGCAGGCCAGCAACAACATCAAACCCAAAGAAATTTGTTTCATATTTTTTCCTCAATTATTGTCCGGCAAGCTGCCAGCTTGTCGAAAGTATGAAGGGGCAGCGTATAGTATCGCATTATTAACGTCGTGGGCGGCGCATAATAACGACTAATTCCTTGCCTCCGAAGGCTGTTTCTGAAACGGTAATCCCGCAAAAAAGAAAACCTTCATTCGCCATCAGATTCATTTCCTTTTGCATCGTCGAAGTTTTCGTTGTCGCCATTAATTTATACTCTTCTTTTTCGCCTTCCGCCCCAAGCTCCATAATCACCACCACCTCTTTGCCGCCGAATGAAGTTTCAAACACACTTTGCCCGCGATAGACAAATCCAGCGGCAGCGGCCTGATCCATTTCTTTTTGCATGGTCGAAGTTTTATTTGTCGCCAGCAATTTGAATTGAAAACTCGCTGTAGTTTTGCCGCCTTTTGGCCTGCCCATAATCACCACCGCTTCGTTGCCGCCATTCGCCGTTTGTCCGCCCATTGTCCCCTCAAAATGATAGCCTTCGGCTCCGGCGTCGTTCATTTCTTTTTGCATCGTCGAAGTTTTTTTCGTCGCCAGCAGCATATATTCCATTTCACCACGCGGGATAAAATTCGGAGCCGCCACCTTAAGTTTTTTGGACTTATCAGTTGGTTTGTCGTTAGCCTGAACAGCCGTGAAACCAGGCAAACAAATCAGTAATAAAGCAATGTATTTAGTCATAGAATTATCCTTTGTAGAAAAAAAGGGGCAAATTAGTTTTAGGGTTCAGGAGTTAGAATTGTATACCAAACAAGAATTCGTTGGCAAAAAATGCAGAAACACGCACACAGTAAGTGTGTCGAATTCACGCCCTTACTTTGCCACATCTCCGGGCCACGCCGATTACTGCAATTGTCGTTGTCATAAAATACTCTTCGTTCTTTGCCCTGCGGCGGTCAGCAGGAGCTTTGACCGCAGCTACTGCCAGTGTTATGTTGCGTACTGACAGCAGCGCTGTTGAAATGTTTTGGCTCTCTCCCCCCTTCAGAAACTGACGGCTGACAGGTCGTCAATGTGATCAACCACATCCCTCGCACCGAAAGGAGAAATTGCCCTATGACACGCCTTCCCTTTGCTACCTGGTTTGGTCATCTGCTGACCATCCGTACACCGCTTCCGATGACGGCTCGGCCCCGCGGCTTAGTCCTGCACATCAGCGATGGTATCCTGGACAAAAATAAGCAGCAGCAGATTCCCAATCTGGGCGGGCTGGCCGCCACGTTTAATGCCACGAATTTTCCCGCACATTTTGGCATTGATGCGCAGGGTCAGATTGGACAATATATTGATCTCAACAAACAGGATCGGGCGACCGAACGAGGGTCGGACTGGTTCAGCGTCGAGTGTTGCGCGTTTCGCGGTAATGCGCTGACCGATTCACAACTGACAGCGGCGGGTTTTCTGTTTGCCCTGTTGCAGGAAACGTATAAAACCTTCGATTTGCAACTCGCCAATGCGGTGACAGATAACGGACTGGCCTATCATTCGTTATTTCTGCTGGCGAGTGAACGCGGCGATCCCAAAAAACACTGGGGCTGTCCGGGGCCGGTCGTGATCGGGCAACGCGCTACGATTATTACTCGTGCGCAGAGTATTTTCGGGTAAACCGTGTTTCCGCGTCATCCTCATTACCCCAAAGTCCCATTGGCATTGAATTACGACCGTAGATTGGGCGGCTCGCCCGATCAGTCTTGTCAATCACGGGCGAGCCGTCCGTGCTACGAATCACTTGAATCCTTAATTCAATGCCATTGACCAAATGTGTTCATTACCCGCGTGGGCAATGCCTTGCCTAGCCCCGATACTTCAGCCCAGTTTCCCTGACCTTCTGTTCTTTCGTGATGTAATTGTTGCCGTAACTGTTCCCCGGCAAAGCCTCATCAGCCAGCAAAACCTCTCCCATTAACAGCAACCACGTGCCATTGGAAATCATTTCATTGACTTGTCAGCGCTACCTGATTAAGTCGCAATCCCCATCAAATGGGTCTCTTACCTCAACTCAATATTTTCGATGCCCTTTTGCCGCCATACGGCAAGTCGCAATCCCCATCAAATGGGTCTCTTACCTCAACGTCAAAAGCTAAAGAGTACCTGGAAAATTGTACCGAGTCGCAATCCCCATCAAATGGGTCTCTTACCTCAACGAAATTTTGAAACGTTTAGAGGATATCCCTACATTTGTCGC
>JANMKB010000515.1:0-4896 GCA_031371805.1 Blastocatellia bacterium
GTGGCGGCCATGTCGCGCAGCTTGGCGATGCCGAAGTCTACGACTTTGACCGTTTCGGTAACGTTATCACTGCTGGGCGGCACAACGATGATGTTGTCGGGTTTCAGATCGCGGTGAACAATTTGACGACGATGCGCAGCGCCTACGCCCGCGCAAATGCTGTGCATCAAGGCTACGGCACGCGCAAGCGGAAGACGGCTGCCACCTTGCAGCCATTGCCCTAACGAAACGCCCGGCGCCAGTTCCATCACGAGGTAAGCGGCAGCATCGCTCCGTGTTTCGCTGTAATCATAAATCGTGACGACATTCGGATGTCGCAAAGAAGCGGCGGCTTGGGCTTCGCGGCGAAACCGTGCGATGGCGTCGGCTTCGGTCACATAATTTTGCTTGAGCATTTTGACTGCCACTTCGTCGCCGATATGAACGCGGCGCGCACGATACACCGTCCCCATCCCGCCTTGCCCCAACCGCGCGAGCAGTTCATATTTGCCATCAAGCGTGCGCCCCAGCATAGGATCCGTTTGGGGATCAGTTTTGGGATCAGGTTTGACGACTGTGGTGGCTGGCGCAGTCGCAGTATTGGTATGTTCTTGCGTGGCTTCACCGATAAAGATCAAGCCACAGGAAAGGCAAAAGCGGTCATTAGGGTTCAGTGTTTGTTGGCAGTTTGAGCAATTCATAAATGTCCTCCGCCTCCTAATGGCGAAGGCGAAAAAACATTTCATAAAAAATCGTGTTGCGGCAGTACGCACGCGCGTACTGCTGCTATTGACGCCGCCAGCATAATCACTTTCCCAATTGCTGGTGAGATTCGAGCCTGAGCTTTCACTACTTCTTCTCGGCATGCCAATTGTTTCGACCTGGATACCGATCCAGATAATCACCCGTCCAGACCCCATTGATCATGCGCAAGGCGCCACGATCATTCACAAGCTGCGCGGCCCAGTGCTGTTTCCATCCGCGTCCGCCTTCGCCTTCACTACGGTCGAATTCTACATTGCTGCCACGCACCTGTCCGTTTGTAACAAAGCCACCCCCAGAAACAGAAGAGAATGAGCCAGAGAACGTGTTGCCTTCCTGCTTCGTGATATACAATGTCCATGCCAGTTCGTCGTTGCAGCATTTGATATTCCAATCTCCTGATAACGTACCGCCGCCACCACCACCCGTGCTGCCGCCACCGCTTCTTACACCCGAAATACAACATCCATTCTGAACCGCAGCAGGCGCACTGGACTTGAGCCAACACCGTGCGGCTGCGCCTTGTGCTCCGGGCTTAACATAGGTATAAGCCCGGCAATTTCCATCGTTGGCACAAGCATCGCGGCACAAAGTCCAATTGGGTTGTGGCAAATCAAAGTTCTTGTAATCTGCTCCTGGGCGATCCGTATTGTCTTCAGCGGTCAAGCCGCCGTCGCCACCGCCGCCCCCTGCTGCCGCTTTCTCCGCTGAGTAATGCCCGCGGGCAGCGACTCGCCCGGTGACGGTTGACATTAGGTAACACATCGCATTATCACCAGCATTGTAGGTTCCCGCTTGAATCCAGGTGTAGCCTTTACAGTTGGGGTTATTGACGCAATCAGCTTGACACTCGCTAATATTGGCGCGCGGATGATAGGTCAAGCGTTCCCCATTCAAGGAAGTATTATCTTCTCTGGCTCCAAAGCCCTGAGTGCTGGCGATGAGTGGAAGTAGCAGCACGCAAGCCATTGTCAGCGCGAGTGTAAGTAAGCGAATGTTCAGTATCATAAAGTCTCCTTTTCGGATGTTAGGCCATCATAGACATCCTTTGTCGTGATGACGAAGTTAACAACAAACAGTAAATCTGTTCTTCGCTCTCCTAATGGCGGAAGCGGAAAAGTATTTCAGAAAATATTCAGCAGGAGGCTATTGTCGTGTGGTGCTGAAATGATATTCGTCAATTTCTTCCATCTGACCATCCGCCGTTTTGCCCTTGAGCACAATGACGTAATCGCCTGAAGGCACAAGCTTCACTGGCATCGTAATGGTAACAATCTGACCGGCACTATGCGGCAAATTGCGGCTCCAAAGATTTGCACCGTCGAGCGTTTGCAGTACGGCTTGATAACTTTGATAGTTGCCGGGTCGCTTGAGACGAAGTTGCAGGCGCAGTCGCGTGGTGCCGGACGGAATCGTTAGGCGTTTGGTGCTGTCAATGTCTCTGGATAATCCCGGTGTGAGCAGGAAGGACAATAAGGTTGTCGGTAAGGTAGGCGGCTGGTCAATTGTCCGTGCAGCCTGCGCTTTTTGCCTGGCGAGTTCTTGTTCCAAGGCTTCGCGTTTGCGGCGTTCCGTTTCCAGTTGTGCGTTTAATTGCTCGCCCCGTGCGCTTTGTTCATTAACTTGTTGCGTGAACTGATGCTCTTGCTCAACCCGCGCGACTTCAAGCTGCTGGACTTGCGAACGTAACTTCACTGTTTGGTACAAGAGCCACGAACCGCCGAATAAAAGCAAAATAGAAGCCGCCGTCATAGCAAATTGCATCGTCAAATATTGCAAGCCGAAGAGCGCCATTAACGACTGAAAAAAGCTCGGCTTTTCCTCTGTGATGACCGCTCTCAGGGGTGCTTTGACCAGCTCGACTTCTGCGACCTTATCCAGAACGGCTTTAGCTATCACAATACTTTGGGTGCCACCGGGTAGCGTCAGAAACTGTTGCTCAAATTGGCGGCGCTGTTGAGATGTTAATCCGCTCTGAGCGTAGTCGTAGCGCAGCTCATCTTCCAACGCCAGCAGTTGCTCAAAGGCGTCATCCTGGGTAAAAAATTGTTCTTCCAATGACAGCTTTTCGTCTTCCGACAGTTCTCCCAACAGGTATTGGGTCATCAGGTTCTCGTTTTGTGTTTTCATGACTCAACTCTCTCTTTCTGAAACCTAATGGCGAAATCCGAAATCCATTTCATGCTTTTTGTAACCTCTTCGTGCAATTGAGAATGCAGGCTTCTAACTCCTGCCGAATCCGATACGTGCGAATGCGTAGCGCGTTGAGCGGGAGGTTAAGTTGTAATGCTAATTTCTTACGCTGTTCAATTTTTGCGCCGCCATCGTTTTGATGATACTGCTGAATCATTTCGATTTGCTCCGACGGCAGGCTGTGAACACATTCGTTCAAGCATTCCAGCTTTAATTCATGATCAAGCCGTTCTTCTTGTCGACTTTTCTGTTCAATTGGATTTTCGAAGGGGGTTTTTGATGGAGCCAAATCATCAAGCGCGTCAACACCGTGACGCTCAGCATCTTTCCAATGCTCACGCAGCACATTAATAGCCGTGCCATGAAAGAATAAATATGGATCGCTTGCGTGGACTTCCGCGCCTTCCTCCAGGCGACGTGCCACGCGGTCAATGGTGCGGTCAGTGTAATCTTCCGGCGACGGGCAGCCGCGCCATTGAAAAAACTTCGTGAGCTTTTGGCGAATGAGTTCATACCGCTCGCCCGCGCGTTCGCGGTCAGCATCAAGCTGGTCAAGCATCAGATTGAAGGCCGACGTGGTCATCACCCAATCTTTTTTGAAGCCAGGTTTTGGAGTTTGTTCTATTTCCATTCGCCTTGCAGGACAAACGCTGCCCAGTAATATGGGTCTTCCCAATCTTTCATTTTGAGCATTTCAATTTGCGCGGCACGCAACGCCGCTGCGGGGCGCAAGTGCTGAGCGCCGAGCATCGCCTGATAAAATCGCTTCATGAGTTCTGCCGTCGCCTTGTCATCTACTTTCCACAAACTGGCGACGACGCGCGGCGCACCGGCGTACATAAACCCGCGCGTGAGTCCGATCAACCCTTCGCCGCGCACCTCTTTGCCGAGTGCCGTCTGACAGGCGCTCAGGACAACTAACTCGGCAGGCAATTTCAAATTGTAAATTTCGTGTAAGCGCAAAAAGCCGTCTTGCGGCTGCCCTTGTTGATCCACGAGCGAGAGTACGATGCCGGAAAGCTCAGGATGTGTATTGTTGAGCAAGCCGTGTGTCGCCAAATGAATCATTCGATATTGCCCGAATTCCGCACTCGTCACAGTCGCGCGATTGGCGTCAAAATCAAAAACTTGCTTACGTTCTGCTTCCGTTACTAATTCCAAAATGCCTGTGGCTTCGCGGCGCGTACCGGGCAAGCGTGGAATACGCAGGTCAGCGGTTTTCAGTCCTGTTTGTTCGACGGAGCGGGTTAGTAGTTCCTGCCCGTTGCGTTGACGGCGCAGGTTTGCCGCGCTGGATTTTTCCGCAGGGTTTACTTCACTGGATTTGACACGCGCATCGTTGCTACTAAAAACCGGATCGGCAACCAGTGCCAATGTTTTCAGAGCTGCCGTGCGCCCCGTCGTTTCGTAGCGCAGTACAGCAAGGACGGAAGCAGAAGGTAGAGAAATGATTTCGTGGCGCACAATCAGCGGTTCCGAACCCGAAACCCGAAACCCTTTGCCGCCAAGCGGCAAAGCTCCAAACGGCACATACTGCAAGGCGCCATCCGCCACGATTACCAGTCGCTTATTTCCTAATTGCGAAGCGACGGGGGCAAGCAATATCTGGCTTAATTTGGCTGCTAATTCGCGGAGCGTGGGCGGTTTATTCGTTGTAGCAAATAAACGGTCTGAGGAAATTACGGCGTCATAGAAGCGACGTGCAGCGGTTTCGATTTCGGCGCGTTTGGGCAATGCAAAACTGGTGATCGAAGTGCGCGTGACAACCCAAACAAAACTCCGCTCATCGCCCAGCACATATTCCAGCAACAGCGTATCGTCATCGAGTACTTGCTGTTGAATGCCTTTCAGACTAAGCGGCTGCGGTTGAGTGAGCGCGGCGTAATGCGGGCTGTTGGCACGAATCTGTGCCCGTACTTCTTGATATTCGGCGGCAATGCCGCGCAACTCTTTTTCGGCAGC
>JANMKB010000565.1:0-11723 GCA_031371805.1 Blastocatellia bacterium
GTTGATGCGCACGTGGGAATACTGGCAAAAGAGCGGCGACCCCGCGCTTGATTTGCCGCATTACAATCAGGTCGGCGGCAGCCAGGCGGCGCTTTCCCGTGATGCTGATGCGGCATTGCAATCCTTATCCGCAGCCGACCAGACACTCGCCAAACGCCTGTTTCAAGCCCTGACCGACACCGACGCCCGCAATCGCCGCATCCGTCGTCCGGCGCATGTCAGCGAACTGGCTTCGATCACGGGCGCGCCACGGGAAAAAGTGCTGGCGCTGATCGAAAACTTCAAAACCGGAGGCGGTTCGTTCCTGACCTTGAGCTACGATGCCGATCCCATCGTAGACATCTCGCACGAGAGCCTGATTCGGCAATGGACAACGATGGGCGATTGGGTCAATGAAGAAGCGGAATCCCGCGACATGCTGCTGCGCCTCGCGGATGCGGCGCGGTATCATCGCAAGTATCCCCGCGATGATAATTTCTGGCGCGGTTCACAATTGCAAGTAGCAACGGAATGGTGGAAAAACCGTCAACCAAATCACGCCTGGGCTGGTCGCTATTCAGATGATTTTGTATTAGCCCAAAGCTTTCTCGAAGCAAGCCGCGCTGCGCAAGCCAAAGCCGAAGCGGAGAAGGAGGAACAACGCAAACATGCGCTGCGTCGGACACAGAAGTTCGTCGCCATGCTTTCCATCGCGTTGATCGCAGCATTGGCCTTAGCCTTCATTGCGTGGCAACAAAAAAACATAGCCAAAGAGCAGGAGCAAGCTGCACGAATGCAGGAACGCAAGGCGCGCAAGCTTACCTATATTGCCAACATGAATCTGGCTGCGGATGCAATTGAACGGGACAATACAGGGCGCGCCTATGAGTTGCTGGCTCAGTATCTGCCTGCGACAGATGAAGTCGAGGAAGAAAATTATCGCAGTTTCTATTGGTATCATTTGATGAAAGCCTGCCGCGTCAAAGGCGTGACGCTGAGCGGACACGGGTCTTCTGTTTCCTCCGTGGCGTGGAGTGGGGATGGCAGGACGCTGGCGAGCGGGAGCGGGGACAACACGATCAAGTTGTGGGATGTGGCAAGTGGCAAGGAATTACGCACATTGCAACGTGAATCCGACTCGGTAAATACAGTTGCCTTTAGCCCAGATGGGAATGCGCTTGCCAGTAGCAGTTTCGATCCAGTGAAAAAACAAGGCATCATCCGCTTATGGTTTGCCGCCTCCGAAGAAGACGTGACGCGGCAACGGAGCAAATGACGTATGCAAACCCTTCGTGTAGCCTTCGTCGGCTGTGGTGGCATCGCCGATCATTATTTACAGGTCTATCGTGATCTTGAATGGGTCGAGATGACGGTCTGCATGGACGTGAATCTTGATCGTGCTAACCACGCTGTCGCGCAACTTGGCGAAAATTCTAAGGCTCGTGCCACGACGAATTTTGCGGATGTTTTGGGCGATGATGTTGATGTCGTAGTCATTAATTCTCCGAATCATTTGCATCGTGAACAAGCCGTAGCCGCGCTGGCTGCGAATAAGCATGTATTGTTGCAAAAACCGTTAGCCGCTACGCTGGAAGACGCTGAAATTATTGTGGAAGCGGCGGTGCAAGCCAAACAACGCGGTGTCATCAGCGGTCTGTACATGAGCTATTTCGATCAGCCGTTGATGCATAATCTCAAAGCTAAATTGGAAGCTGGATATTTTGGCGACATCGCGCATTTATACGCACGACTCATGCATCGTGGTGGGTTGAAGCTTTCGCAGGAAATTTTATCAGGGCAACCAAACTGGCGTGGCTCCGTAGCGCAAACAGGCGGTGGCGCATTTATCCAGCTTGCGGTTCACTACGTTCATTTGTTCGGCTGGCTGATGAATTCCAACGTAGTCCGCGTGATGGCGATGACGAAAAATCAGCATTGCCCCGGCATCGAAGGCGAAGACATTGCCTGCGCAATTTTGGAATTTGGGAATGGCGCTCTGGCGACGCTGGATATGGCGTGGAACACGGCGGGCGAACAGCTTTCGATTCACGGCACGCTCGGCACGGCGGAATATATTGGCAATAAAACGTTGCTGCTGAATTCAATTGCGGTTGCGTCTGGTGAATACAAAAATACATTTTCTGCGCCGAGCCAGTTGCATCAGACTGCTGCGCCGGGAACGGCTGCGATGCAGGAAATTTCCGAAGTGATTGCGCCTGCGCTAGGCGATATTACGAACCCATTCAATCAACACTTGATGTTTTTGGAAGCTGTGCGCGATGAGCGAGAGCCGTTCGTTTCGATAGCTTCAGGCGCAGATGATTTGCGAGTTGTGCAGGCTGTTTATGAATCGGCAAAGACTGGTCGCGCTGTTGAAATTAGCCACAGATGACACAGATAAAAACAGATTTTCACTGATATTTTTTGTGGCTTATATTTTGTAAGTAATTGATGATTGCCGGGTGTGAAAAAAATCTGTACTGATCTGTCTTCATCTGTGTCGTCTGTGGCAAAAAAATCCTATGCTAAACCTCGGAATTGTTGCTGACGAAATTAATCGTGACTTTCGTGAAGCCGTGAACATTGGCTTGCAGGCGGGATTGCGCCGTTACGAAATTCGCTTTCTCAAATCGGGACGCGCTCCCATGTGCGATGAATCTGAGTTGCGGGAAATTGAAAATATTTGTGCTGGCGAAGGCTTGGAAATCACGGCACTGTCGCCGGGACTTTTCAAATGGACTGATACACCGGAAAAATTCAGGTCTGAAATGTCCGAAGTTTTCCCTCGTGCCGTCGAACTTGCGCATCGTTGGAGTCTTCCAGCTCTGGTAGTTTTTGGATTCTGCAAGCCTGGTGCGACGGAAGAAAATGCTGATACGATTTCCGGTCAAAATGTTCCGCAATGGGTGTTGGAATCGTTAGCTGAAGCAGCAGAAAAAGCAGAGGCTGAAAACCTGAACTTATTCATCGAACCGGAACCTGTGTGCTGGGCTGAGAGCGGAGCCGCTACCGCAATAATAATTCGTCAGGTGAACGCGAAAAACCTGAAAATAAATTACGATCCCTGCAACGACGCGTGGATGCTGCGCCGCGATCCGATCAATGATTTCGCAGCGGTTGCGCCGTTCATTGCCAACGTTCATATCAAGGATCAATTGGACGCTCCGGTCGGTAGCGGAATGCCAACCTGGGTAGTTCCAGGAACGGGGATGATGAATTGGGAGGCTCACTTGCATGCGCTGAAAGCAATTGGCTATTCCGGCGCGATTTCACTGGAGCCGCACATTGATGGCAAGCTGGAAACGATTCTGGCTTGTAAGGAAGCGATTGAGAAAATGTACGCCACAACTCTATGAACAATTCAATTTCACGCCGCGCTTTCATTACCGCAGCCTCTGCCGCAACTGCTGCCGCAATCTGTACGAATGAAGTTTTTGCACAAGAACAAATCATAGACATTCACCAGCACACGCATTACTCAGGCCGTTCTGATGAAATCTTGCTCGCACATCAGCAAAAAATGGGTATCACCAAAACTGTGCTGCTACCTGCCGGCTCAAAATATGGCCTGGAAGCGGAAGCCTTCGGCAATGATTCCTGTCTGGCGTTAGTCAAAAAATATCCGCAGCAATATTATTTTTTCGCCAACGAATTGCCTGACATCGCCGAAACGAAACAAGTGCTTGAGAAATATTTAAAGCTGGGCGCAATCGGCATTGGCGAGCAGAAATATTTTGTCGAGTGCGATTCCAAATACATTGAATTACTGGCCGCCATCGCGCAGGAATTTAAGGTGCCGATTTTGCTGCACTTTCAATATGGCAAATACAACACGGGCTTTGATCGCTTTCACACCATCCTCGCCAAATTTCCCAACGTAAATTTCATCGGACACGCGCAAACGTTCTGGGCCAATATTGATCGTGAGCACGATCAACCTGTCTTGTATCCCAAAACCAAAGTCACGGCGGGCGGATATACGGATCGTTATTTAGCCGATTACCCGAATATGTTTGCGGATTTATCGGCTGGCTCAGGCTTAAATGCGCTGACGCGTGACGAAGAGCAGGCCAGTCAATTTTTGCAGCGGCATCAGGACAAATTGCTGTATGGCAGCGATTGCAACGATCTGGATGGCGCGGGCGAAAAATGCAGTGGAGCAAAACAAATTGCGACGCTGCGGCGTTTAGTAAAAGACCAGAAGATTCTTAATAAAATCTTTTATGAAAACGCCAGCCGTGTTTTAAAAATCAAATAACTTTGGGCAGTCAAAATCTTATGAACCAAACCAATACTTTTCCTGACTCGCTCCGCACTGCCGAAAAACATTTATCGCGCCGCGATCCGGTGCTGCGCAAAATTATCAAACATCACGGTGAATGTTGGATTCAACCGCACACGCGCTATTTCGATACGTTGGTTGGCTCCATCATTTCGCAACAGCTTTCGACCAAAGCGGCGGACACGATTCATAAACGTTTTATCGCGCTGTATGCTCCGGCGAAAGCGCCCAAAGCCAGCCAGATTGTTCAGACTCCTGACGAGACGTTGCGCGGCGTTGGGCTTTCGTACCAGAAGCTTTCATACATCAAAGATTTGGCGGCAAAAACTGACGATGGAACGATCAAGCTCTCACGCATCGCCAAAATGAGTGACGAAGAAATTATTGCCAGCCTGACCCAGGTCAAAGGCATCGGCGTGTGGACAGTTCACATGTTTTTGATTTTTTCGCTGGGACGCTTGAACGTTTTGCCGGTTGGCGATCTGGGGATCAGAAATGCAATTCACAGAAATTATGCTTTGGCAGAAGCTCCCAAACCAACCATAATTGAGGCGCTGGCGGAACAAAACAAATGGCATCCTTACTGTTCAATTGCTTCGTGGTATCTCTGGCGGAGTCTGGAAAATAAAGAAATATAATTTTTTCTGGAAGGCCGACGAGATTAACTCTTTACATAGGCATACAGATAATCTCGTGGACTCTGCTAGAGGTCGTTGGAAAGCTTCCCTCCTAAATAAGCCGACTAACGACCTCATTTTTTTATCTGCCGCTCAGGCTTTGGGATGAGCCTTGTCATAAACTTCCATCAACTTATCCGTCGAAACGTGGGTGTAATTCTGCGTTGTCGTCAACCGCGCATGCCCTAATAATTCCTGAATCGTTCTGAGGTCGGCTCCTGCGTCCAATAAATGTGTCGCGAACGAATGGCGCAATGAATGCGGGCTGATGTGATGAAGATCGGCGCATTGCCTGACGTATTTATCAATCATGCGCCCGACTGACCGCGTCGTAATGCGCGTGCCCTGATAATTCATAAACACCGCCAGCGGGTCACGATCATCAGGATCGGCCTCAACCAATAATTCTCCGCGCACTCCTAAATAAATTTCCAGCGCAGCTTTCGCGTGATTACCAAAGGGAACGATCCGCTCTTTGCGACCTTTGCCTTTGACGCGCAAACTCATCCGCGTGAAATCAATGTCCGTCAGGTTGAGTCCAACAAGTTCGGAGACGCGCACGCCGCTCGCATAAAGCAATTCCAAAATCGCACGGTCACGTTTGCCCAGCACAGTTTCTGTTTCCGGCGTTTCGATGAAACGAATCATGTCCTGAATGTTGAGATGGGTCGGGAGTGTGCGTTCGACACGCGGACTGGTCACCAGCATCGCCGGATTGTTTTCCAGCACTCCCTCACGGCACATAAAACGAAAGAAGGTGCGCAGCGTGGCGACTTTGCGATGAATCGAACTTTTCTTTTTCTTCTTTTCGTACAGCGTCGCCATATATTCACGAATCGTCAAATTATCAATCGAGTGGAGATTGACCTCGCGGCGCTCTCCATCAGGATTCGGCGGCGCCACGTAATCATAAAACTGCACCAGATCACTTTCGTAATTACGCAGCGTATGTTCAGACAAATTGCGCTCGTATTTCAGATGCTTAAGAAAATCATCAAGGTAAATTTGCATAGACGATTCCGGCTTATCCAATTATTTCATTCACGCTGAGAATTAAGTTGGGCAAAAGCATGGGCGAGATTGTTTCCTCACGCGAAACGCTTCTGACCTCCTGATAGGCATCGCCAACTGGTTTGCGATAAACTTCAACGACATCCTCAGATAAATTCACAATCCAGAATTCAGGAATTTGTGCATTCGCGTAGGCTTTTTGTTTCAATGTGCGATCTTTTTCAAGGGTTGTATCGGCGACCTCAAGGGCGAGTAAAACATCTTCACCCGCCGGATGACGCGTGGAATAATCGGCACGTTTTGCCAGAGTAATATCCGGTTCCGGCTCCGTATTATTGCTCAAACGGATAGGGTTTTGGACGCGAATATGCACTGTTCGGCCAAGCTGTTCCCGGATCAGTTCATCAATTCGATCAACACACATTGCGTGGCGTAGTCCAATCGGAGCCATAGATATAATTTCTCCTTCGATCAGCTCAACTCTTTCACCCGGTAAGAGAATTCCGGTTTCAGCCATCCGGTAATATTCAGCAACTGTAAATTTGCGATGCGGAAATGCTGTCGCCATAAATTCTCCATTAGCCCAGGATTTCATCAGCTTCCAAAATAACTGCCGGGAGTAACACAGGTGAGAGCGTTTCGTGGCGATGAACAATTCGCACTGTCTGATACGAATTGCCTGTGGGGTTTGTATAAACTTCGATGATGTCATCCTGTAGGTTTACGATCCAATATTCGAGGATTTCAGCTTTCGCATAGGCAGATAATTTTATGCCCCGATCCTTTTTTAAAGTTGATTCTGAAATTTCGATCAACAATAAAACATCACCTGGAGCCGGATGAGCCTGCGCATAAAAATCTTCGCGTCGTCTCAGGATTGTAATGTCAGGCTCCGGCTCTGAAACTTTGCTCAATTCGACAGGATTTTGATGCCTGAGAGTAATTGCTGTGCCGAACGCTGTTCGTAAAATTTCACTTAAACGATCAACGCAGGCTGCGTGACGTGGACCAACTGCGCTCATTTTTATCAAATCTCCTTCCAGTAATTCAATTTTATCATTGCTGGTCAAAATACCCTGCTCAATCATCTGATGATAAATGTCAGTCGTGATTGGGTATCTTTCAAATTGTGCTTCGCTTAACTGCATAGTTTTACAACTCCTCTCAACCTGGAAGGTAATACGAATCCGCGCTCATCAGGAACCGTACCATTCTAAACCATCAGGCAAATTATGCGCAGAGTATTCCAGATGCAAAACGCGGCGATGCGTCGGCAGCGTCGCGGCTGACGATGCGTGCAGCAATAATGGCCGCATTAGCAACACTCCGCCTTTGGCCACCATACAAGTTATTTCAGCAATATTCTCTTTCAACTTGTTGATTTCCTCATCATCCAAAAGCCCGAATTTATGTGAGCCGGGAATGACGCGCAAAGCGCCATTATATTCATCCGTATCATCAAGGTGAATTCGGATTGCGAGAATGCTTTGCAGGATTTCAACGGGCGGTTGCGCGTGAACGACTCCGGCCTTGCTTGACCAGGCGCTGAAGCCTGCGACTTCTTTCTTTGCCTGCAAAGCAATCATGACATCCTGATGCCAGGGCACTTTCCAATTTGCGACAGGATTCTTATCAAAGAAAATTCCACGGATCACTTTGGCGTTTTTGCCCAGCACCGGCTCAATCAATGAGCGAATAATTTCACCTTCCGCCAGGACACGAACGGCAGAAACGACTTCGAGCAGGCGCCTAATGCCAAAGGCTTTTCCGGCTCTTTGCTTAACAGCATGGCTGAGTTGAAGTTGTTGAATTTCAGCACTCAGCACATCAGCCAGGGTAGTCTTAATGACATCTGGAATAATCGCAAAGCCGCTTTCATTAATTTGTTCAGAGTGATTTTTCATCGAGCCTTAATGTAGCGCGGGCTGCCAGCCCGCGTCCCTACGTTCCAGGGTTACATTGAGAAATCTCAGCTTGCGGGCTGGCAGCCCACGCTTCGAGTTGTTTGCAGTAACAACTGTTTTAATTCTTCAATTTCATCACAACTAAATTCCAGTTGCGCCACGTAAATTGGCAGCTTGCAATCCTGAATAAATTTATCCTCAATATTCGCCGCATCTTTTTCCGTCGTGATGATTGCCTCGGCTCCCACATCTTTTGCCTGCTGGAAAATATTTTCCAACTCATTCTGCGTGTAGCGGTGATGATCGGCAAAAATAAAATGCCTGACGATTTTCAGCCGTGAGTTTTTCAAATCAAGTTCTAAACGTTGAGGATTTCCAATCCCGGAAAAAGCTGCGATTGAGAATGGCTTCAAGCTGGAAATGTCATTTTTATTAGTATTTTCCGCTAATAATCTAACCCCAGTGATTTTGTGATCAGCGAAAAATATTGGGATGCCTGGCTGGCAATATGCCTGGATAGATTGAGCGAATGGCTCTCGATCTGAAAGCTGAGAAGATCGGGTAATGATCACAGCATCCGCTCTTTTCATCTCCTCCAGCGGGTCACGGAAATTCAAGCTGGAAGCAAAATTCGTCGCGGCATCCACCAACAATAAATTCAAATCGCGCTGCAGGCGAATGTGCTGATAGCCGTCGTCCAAAATGAACACATCAATTTTTGTTTGGGATTCCAGCCACTTCCCTGCCGCATAACGATCTGCGTCAACAACGACTCTGACGCCGGGACATTGTTGCGCCAGCAGGTAAGGCTCATCGCCGGAAATGTTTGGGCTGCATAAAATTTCCCTGCCGTTGGAAACTTCTACGCGGCCTTTGCTGGCGCGTTTATATCCACGGCTCAGAATCGCTACGCGCAATCCTTCGTCACGCAGAAAATTGGCAATGAACGCCGCACACGGAGTCTTCCCCGTACCGCCAAAAGTAATATTGCCAACGCTAATCACAGGCGCTTTGAGCTGATGAATTTTGAAGAATTTGGCCCGATAAAGGGCGAGACGAATTTTCACGCCAGCAGCGTAAAATTTGTAAGCAAATTTGGTCAGGAAGTTTTGTCGCACATCAAATTAAACTGGCAATCACTGCGACGGTTTTTGCGGTCGCGCCGCGATTGGCGGCAACAGCGGCGCGGGCATTCTCGCCTAAAATTTCCGCCTGCGCCGGGTTCGTCAATAACGCAATCATCGCATCACGCAACGCAACTGTTAATTCTTTGTCGTTCGCACCCTGTAATTGCAGCACAGCGGCGCGGCGCTTGAATTCTGCGGTAATTTCGCGAAAGTTTTCCATGTGCGGACCGACGATGACAGGACGAGCATCATGCGCCGGTTCGAGGATGTTGTGACCGCCTTTGGGAACCAGGCTGCCACCCACAAAAACTACGGCGGCGAAGCGATAGAGCAAAGCTAATTCGCCGATTGAATCAAGTAAAATCACTTCAGATTTTTGCGCCTGAGCATTCATCACAGGTGCAATTTTGCTAACGCTAACGGCTTCGACTTGTGGCGCTGGAACGGAACGGCGCATGAATTTCAAGTGCGACGAATCAAGCAATTTGGCGACAATCTCAAATCGCTCAGGATGGCGCGGCGCAAGCAGCAACCGCGTATTTTCCAGGCCTGGCATTTTCTTTACCTCTGCATATGCCGCGAGAATTATTTCCTCTTCGCCGTCGCTGGTACTTCCAGCGACGATCAAAGGCGCACGGGTCAATGCGAATGCGGCGGCAAGCTGAAGTGGGTCTGCATCAGCAGCTATTTTTTCTGTGCCAATATCGTATTTGATGTTACCACTGACCAAAACTTTATCTGCATCTGCGCCTAAGGCTGTGATGCGAGTTGCGTCGGCTTCGCTTTGCATCACGAAGCGCGTCACATTGGCAGTGAGCCGCCGAAACCAAAAGGCAAATTTCATGGAGCGCCGGAACGAGCGATCAGAAACGCGCCCATTGGCAACGATGACCGGAATATTCCGGCTTTTGCATTCGTGCAAAAAATTAGGCCACAACTCAGATTCCATTAAAATTACAGCGACTGGTCGGATTGTATGCAAGCTTCTGCGCACCGAAAATTTCCAATCAAACGGGTAATAACAAAATCCATCGGCTTCGGAAATGCGCGAACGAGCGACGGCTTGCCCGGTGGCTGTGGTCGTCGAAAAGATCAAACGGTGAGCAGGAAATTTTTCGTGTAAAGCTTTGACTAAAGAATTAGCAGCAATGGTTTCGCCGACAGAAACCGCATGAATCCAAATCGTGGGGCGTGTATTGGCTTGCCAGGCTTGCGGCAAACTTCCCAGTCGCTCAGAAAAATTGCTCAGATATTTTTTGTTGATGAAGGCCTGAAAGATGAAGTACGGCAGTAATGCGAGGAAAGCAAGGCTGAGAAAAATGCTGTAAAGGAAATACATATAAGCGGACAGTGCGCAGTGGCGGTGTACAGAAAAATTTCAATTCTGCGCACCAGCCACCAGCCCCTGACAACTAATAAAACCTACGACTTCGCCCGTTCCATATAACGACCTTCCGTCGTATCCACTTTAATTTTTTCACCTTCTTTGATAAAGGCTGGCACCTGAATCGTGATCCCGGTTTCCAGTTTGGCTGGTTTGCCGACATTGCTCACGGTCGCGCCTTTGATTTCGGGTTCCGTCTGGACAACCTTAAGTTCCACCGTGCTGGGAATCGTAATGCCAATCGGATTGCCTTCAAAAAATTCGATCTTGATAACTGTTTCGGGCAATAAATAGCCAACGGCATCGCCCAGCGTTTCATCGCTCAGCGCAATTTGTTCGTAAGATCCCATATTCATGAAGTGATAACCATCAGCATCGCCGTACAAGAACGTCATTTCGAGTTCTTCAAAAATCGCCCGTTCAACTGATTCAGTGGAGCGAAAACGGTGTTCAGTGGTTGATCCCGTTTTCAGGTTGCGCATTCTGGTTTGCACCATCGCCCGCAAATTGCCCGGCGTGTGGTGATGAAATTCAAGAATGCGATGCGGAATTCCGTTGTGCAAAATAACGATGCCCTTGCGAATTTGGGTAGCCTGGATCGAAGCCATTAGAAAAAATATCTCCTGTCAAAATTTAGGCGCAGTAACAAGCCTGCGCCGCCTCAGCAAAATAGTTAGTACTACAAAAGTTGAAAAGCATAACGAAAGCCGGGCGGCGGGTCAAGCAGATAAAAAGGCCTTGAAAATACTATATTTTGTGGCTTGACCGAGTGCGAGGTGTAGCTTAAGATGCGAAGCGTTGCGGGACTTCTGCTTCGTTCGTCATCTATGACATGTTTTTTGAACCTAATTCATTTGTCGGGAGACTTGCGCAATCATCTGTTGGCAATCCTGCTCGTCACAGTACGAGACTTTAACGCCACGGAGCCACGTCGCCCACCTGTTACGACAGGTTCAAATGAGGTCATAGAAACGGCGCGGCGGTTGTCCCGCACGTTCTTTCAGTCGGTTCTCACGCCACATAAATCCCAAAGTATGTAAGAAAAATCTTTCTCATCCACGAAGCCACACCAGGGCGCACGAAGAAGAAAAGAAATAAGCGAAGTCTGTCCAAATTAAAGTTTGAATGTCAGCTAAGCTCTGCAAAGCGCGGAGCGTTTGGAGTGCTGCGACTCGGCGCCGCTTTGCGTTCGGGCCTGCACCGCTGCGAATCAACCTTAAATCGCCACCAGCGAAAGCAAAAGCGGTGTCAAGCCACCGCACTCCAAATGCTCCGCGCTGCTCACGACATTACTGCGATATATTTTTTTATTTGTACAGGCGACAAGCGGCTCAGTGCTGCTCGGGGTACATCCAATTT
>JANMKB010000580.1:0-2025 GCA_031371805.1 Blastocatellia bacterium
AACGACAAAGCTTAAATCAGCAAAGCTCAGTAAACTCAGAAATGAGAAGAAAGCGAAGGCCAGGCAGGCGACACCCGCGACGAGGCTGGAGTTCGTGATGATCCGGGGAATTGCTGTGAGTAACAATCGTGGGCGGAGTGAAATCTCGCCAACTTGTTTCATCCCACGCGCCGAAAGAATTTCTCCCAGCGAACTGAATGTCACGAGGCAGAGCAAGAGGAGCGGCATTTTCATGGCGTATTTTCTCCGGTCGTCTTTTGCTCCGTCTGCGAAACGATGGCGACACCGAGGCAAATAATCAACGTCCCAGCCCAGCGCGTTAACGAAATATGTTCGTGCAAAAAATATTTTGCCATCACCGCATTCAACGTATAACCAAATGCAGTAACGGGTAAAACATAACTCAAATCCGCCCACGACAAGGCCACCAGATAAAGAAAATAAAAGGTGGTCAGAATGGCGATGCCCGCCCAGATAAAAGGATTTGTAAAAATCTGGCAGCCAATGTTGATGAGTTCGAGTGGATTGAGCGTGTTGACTTCACCAATTGATTTCATTCCTTTGGTCAGGCAGACATCACCGAGCGTTTGGCAAACAATAGCAAAAAATAAAACGAGTAAGGTTTTCATTTACACAATTACTACGATTGACCCATCTGGAACTGGTGTCCAATTTTTTCGTAAGTTGATAATTCAAATCCGGCGCTGCGAATTGCGGCGTGGACTCGCGGGCTTAACAACGCCTGCAATTCGCTTGCGCCGCGTGGGTTTGCTTTCGCTTCTTCTGCTTCGGGCAGAATTGGATGAGCATAAATCTCAGTTGTCAGACGAGGCATTTGCGGAATTAATCCTAACAAATAATCTTCGTTCATATTGCCAGTTTGTAATAACCCATAAACTTTTTCCGGCACAACGAAGCCGCGTCCGCGCAATTTTTTCTCGCAGTGCCGCGCCAGCAAATTGAACACCGTTCCCCATACTAATTTAAGCGGCAGAGACGTGCGATCAAGGCGCAGACTCAGGTGCATTTCGCCTTTGACGATCCGCACGCGGCGCACGTTGTATTCTTCACAAAGTTTAATCAATTCGTCAAAAATCACCGGATGCATATGCAGGTGCGTGTGTCCGTCCACGTGCGAAAAGGGAAGTCCGGTCGCCACGAATTTAGTAAACTGCGCACGCATTTCCTGGCGCAGTTCGCGTCGTGCGGCGGCGCTGAAATAATACTTAACGCCGGCCTGCAACGAACTGTGGGTGAAATTATTTTGCGGATCAACGAGGTGTGGAATTTCTGTGTGCGACAGGGATGAACGCCCAAGCACAAGCGCCAAATGTAAGCCCACTGCCAGCGTCGGATTTTCTTTGGCAAGGCGCACGGCTTTGTCTGCTGCGCCTTCATTGATCATCAGGCTGGCGCTGGTCAGCACGCCTTCACGATGTGCCTGAATGATCGCGTGATTGACCGACGGGGACAGTCCGAAATCATCGGCATTAATGATGAGCGGAAGTAGTGGCTGTTTTTTTTGTGGAGGAGCATCTGGCGATTTATCCATTCTGCGCCAAACTCAATAAATATTCCTGTGAATTTAGTGCGCCTTCTTCAGGTCTTGCGGATCGCAAATATTTTCCGTCAGACTGAAGCCAGCGCATTTTGACGTGATCAGCCAAAGCGACTTCCATGACTTCGTGGCGCACCCGTTCTTTCAGGCGTTCGTCCTGGAGCGGAAAGATCACCTCAACGCGACGATCCAGATTGCGGCTCATCCAATCGGCGCTGCCCAGATAGATTTCTTCGCTGCCGTTATTATGAAAAAGATAGGCGCGCGAATGCTCAAGGAAGCGCCCCACAATACTGCCCACGCGAATCGTTTCGCTGTGATTATCAAGCCCCGGACGCAAACAGCAAACGCCGCGCACAATTAAATCAATCGGGACGCCAGCGCGTGAGGCGGCGTATAACTCTTCGATGATGTTGGTATCGGTCAGGCTGTTGAATTTAGCGATGATATGAGCTTTGCGCCCCGCC
>JANMKB010000632.1:0-13481 GCA_031371805.1 Blastocatellia bacterium
GGAAATTTCACTTTCCGCACGCGTGAATTTGAGCAAATGGAAATTGAATATTTCTGCAAGCCTCCGCAATTTTTGCAGGAAGGCGAAAAGAACGACGAAGAACTGCACGCCGAATGGGTCGAGCAAAGATTTAATTGGTACGTCAAGCTTGGCATTCCCGCCGAAAAAATTCTCAAGCGCGAACAGTTGAAAGAGGAACTCGCGCACTACGCCAAAGCGACCGTGGATTTGGAATATAAATTTCCTGGCTCACTTGGTTTCAGTGAACTCGAAGGCATTGCGAATCGGCAGGATTACGATTTATCCGCGCACAGCCGCGACATTCCTGAAGCAGATTTACAACGCTTGAAATTAACCGCGAACACGGACACGACCGCGAAGCTGGATTATTTTGACGAAGCCGCAATTGATCCGGCGACGGGCAAAAAAGGCGTGCGCTATGTGCCGTATGTGATTGAGCCTTCGGCGGGTGCAGACCGCGCGACGCTTGCGTTCTTGTGCGAAGCCTACCACGAAGAAATCGTCAAAGAACCGATGGCTGAAGTACTGGCTCCGCTGCGTGAAAGCATTGCGGCGGCTCGTAAAAATATTGACAAGAAAATCAATGAGGCAGAAAAGGCAGCAACGAAAGGCGAAGTAGTAAATCCGACTGCCGAGCAATTGAAAAATATCAACGAAGCTTTGGAAAAAGCGGATGCCGGGCTTCCACAAACGTTACTAGACGTGGAAGAAGCCTGCGCTTTGCCCGGCGCAGATCGTGTCGAATTACTGAAGAAAGTTCGACCGATAATTGCTAAGTTGTGCGATGAATATACGCGGGTTGTGCTGAAATTGAATCCGCAACTTGCTCCGATTAAAGTCGCCGTTTTCCCGCTCAAGAAAAATGAACCGCGCATTGTTGAAGTCGCCAAAAAAATCAAAAATGATTTGCAACCATTGATGCGTGCGGTTTATGACGACTCCGCAGGGATTGGCAAACTCTATCGTCGGCAGGACGAAATCGGTACGCCATTTTGCATCACCGTAGATTTTGATACGCTGGGCGAAGGCAAAGGCGAAGATTCTGCCACCTTGAAAGATACGGTAACGTTGCGTGATCGTGATTCGATGCAACAGGAACGCGTGAAGATTGAAGAGCTTGAAAGTTATCTGCTGAAGCGGTTAAGGTAATAATATATTGTGAAGCTGAGGCAAATCAATTATGGAAAATTTAACGAGCCGCGAGTCGCAAAATCTCCCACCGCCTGCGCCTTTGTCGCTGGAAGCTAAAACTCCTGCACAAAGCTGGGTGGAAGAGCATTTGGACGCAATTCTTTTGCTGCCGCCGGATTCATCACTTCAGTTGCGAAATGTTTCGTGGCATGAATATCAGCGGTTATTGGACTGCCTGGACGAACGTCCACGTTTTCGGCTGACCTATAATCTGGGTGATTTGCATATTATGACCAAAACGTTTCGGCATGAAAGTTTTGCCGCACTTTTTTCGCCCCTCATTCTGGTTTTGTGCGAAGAGTTGGGGATCGAAGTTATCGGGGCTGGGACAACTACTCTCAGCAGTGAAAATACTCTCAGCGGTGCAGAAGGAGACGATTGTTATTACTTCGACCACCTGACTGAAGTGGGTGAGAAAGATCGGCTTGATTTAACGGTTGATCCGCCACCAGATATTTTGGTCGAAGTAGATATAACCAATCCTTCCACCAATAAATTCCCGATTTATGCCACGCTCAGGATTCCTGAAATCTGGCACTTTGATGGAACTGTCGTCACATTCTATCAACTGCAAGAGATGGAATATCTTTCAACCACGCATAGCGTGAAGTTTCCGTTCCTGCTCGCAGATGTTTTGCCACCGTTATTACAGCAGGGAAAAAAAGAAGGCACTATGAAAATGATGCGAAACTTCCGCGCCTGGGTGAAAACACAGCAACAATAATTTCTTGTCCCCGGAACCTCCCTACATGAATTTAATCCACGCAATTATCCTCGGCATCGTGCAAGGTCTAACTGAATTTATCCCCGTCAGCAGCAGCGCTCATCTGATTCTGGCGGAAAAGCTGATGGGGCTTGATCGCCTGATGTCGCCGGAGCAAATGACGGCTTTTACCGCCGTCATTCAACTTGGCACGCTGGCAGCGGTGATGATCTATTTCTTCAACGATATTCTGGGCATCACATTCGGCTTCGTCGGTGGCAATCTGGCGTTCCTGCAATCCGGGCGTAACAGCGGTTCGCAAAATGGCGCGAAGATGGGCTGGCTGATTATTCTGGGCACGATTCCTGCCGTCGTAGTGGGGCTGCTCTTCAAAAAACAGATCGAAGGAACCTTCACCAAAAATCTTTATGTCATCGGCTTCAGCGTAGTAATTTGGGCGTTGTTGTTGATGGCGGCAGAAATTATGGGAGCACGACGGCGGGGAATGACGGAGCTGACATGGGCAGATGCTTTGATTGTTGGCATCGCGCAAATATTTTCGTTGATCCCAGGTTCATCTCGTTCAGGAACGACCATTACCGGCGCTTTAGCCACCGGCTTAACGCGCGAAACGGCGGCGCGGTTTTCCTTTCTGCTTTCTATTCCGGTGATTTTTGGCAGCGGTTTGCTGGAAATGCGCGAGCTTTATAAAACCGGCTTGCACGGAGTCGGCCTCACAAATTTAATTGTCGCCACAATTGTTTCCGGCCTTGTTGGATATGCCAGCATCGCATTTCTGATCAGCTATTTGCGAAAGAATTCGACGTTTGTGTTTATTATCTATCGGCTGATTATTGGCATTGCGATTTTAGTGCTGGTCTTCGGAGGCTATGTAAACCCACTGTAATCGCTACCTTTTCTTAAACGAATACAATTTGGCCGGACGATGCGCACCATCCGTGCGTGATTCGTTCAATTCTTTAATTTCTCCCTGCGCCAGAATTTTTTTGCGAAAATTTCGTTTATCTACAGGCTTTTGCAAAATGATTTCGTAGACCCGCTGCAATTGCGAAAGCGTAAATTTGCGCGGCAGTAATTCATAACCAACCGTTGTCCATTCGATTTTATTCCGCAGCCGCCACACTGCATAATCCAAAATCTGGCGATGATCAAACGCCAGGGCTGGAGGATTAAAAACTGATTGCCATTCCGCAGCAGCGGCGTCTGAACCCGCAACGACTTTTTGCTGTTCGCTGTCAACCAGCGCGAAATAGGCAACGCTGATCACACGCCCACGCGGATCACGATTTGGCTCACCAAAAGTAAAAAGCTGCTCAAGGTAAATATTTTCGACGCCGACTTCTTCCTGAAGCTCCCGCGCCGCCGCCCGTTCCAGCGATTCGTTAATTTCGACGAAGCCACCAGGCAACGCCCAATGCCCCTTGAATGGCTCCAGGTCGCGGCGAATCAGCAACACTTTCAAATCATTTTCTGCAATAGTGAAAATAACTAAATCAACGGTGACGGAGGGACGGGGATAATCTTTTGTCATGGTCTTGTTTTTTGGTCTTTGGTTTTGGGTCTTTGGTCGCAGGTCTGAATTTAAACCAAAAATCAAAGATCAAAGTCCCAAAACCAAAAACCATTTACTCAATCCTGCATATCAATCACATCGTGGCGCGTAATAATGCCGACGATGCGTCCGTATTCTTCGACCAGAATCGCCGGAGAATTTTTCAGATATTTTATCGCACGTTCGGCTTCGACCGTTTCGCTCACCACTGGAAACGGAGCATCCATCACTTCGCTCAGCGGCGCTTGCAAAAGCTCACGATTGTTGAGCAGCTTCGCCATCAAACGACCTTCGCGCAAGCTACCCACACAATTGCCATCGTCAATAATTGGTATTTGTGAAAGTCCGTGTTCGTTCATCAATTGCAAAGCTTCAGCAACTTTGTGATCGGAACTGGCGTAAATCAGACGCGGAATTTTTTCTGTGTCTTTCATTTCATTGAGCAGGCCAACCGTCAGGCGCTCCACGCCCAGCAGGCGTTTTTCCTTCATCCACTCATCCGACAAAAACTTGGACAAGTAGCGTTCGCCCGTATCGCAAACGATGAACACGATCACATCTTCTTCGTTCGCGTTCTCGGCTATTTTCAAAGCAGCAGCGGCTAAAGTTCCGGTACTGCCGCCACAAAAAATTCCTTCTTCGCGTCCCAGCCGCCGCGCCGTATTGAACGAATCGCGATCCGTCACGTTAATGATTTCGTCAATATATTTGAAATGTACATTTTCGTAAATCGTGTCCTGCCCGATGCCTTCAATCAGGTATGGCGTCGCCTCCATCAGGCGTCCGCTTTCCTTGTAAGATTTAAAAACCGAGCCATACGGATCAGCACCAATAACTTTCACATTTGGATTTTTTTCTTTCAGGTAACGCCCCGTGCCACTGATCGTCCCGCCCGTACCAATGCCCGCGACAAAATGCGTGATGCGCCCGTCCGTTTGCTCCCAGAGTTCGGGGCCGGTTGACTGGTAGTGCGCTTCGGGGTTGGCCGGATTGCCATATTGAAAAGTCAAAACCGCATTCGGAGTTTCCTGCGTGATTCGCCTTGCCACATTGAGGTAATGATCCGGCGAATCGTGTTTGGCGGCAGCCGGAACAACGACTACATCAGCGCCGAGCGCTTTCAAATAGCGCACCTTTTCCTGGCTGGCTTTTTCGGTCATCACGAAAACAGACCGATAACCCTTGATCGCGCAAGCCAGGGCAATTCCGATGCCTGTATTGCCGCTGGTCGCTTCGACGACAGTGCCGCCGGGTTTGAGTTCGCCGGAGCGTTCGGCACGTTCGACCATCGCAATCCCGATGCGATCTTTGACGCTCCCGCCAGGATTGTGCGATTCCATTTTGGCGAGCACCAGCGGCTTGAGTCCTTTGGTTAACTTATTGAGTTTGACCAGCGGCGTGTGACCGACCAGTTCCAGAATATTGTTTTTATAATCCATGCAGGCTGCCTCCTGAAAAAAATGTGCCAGGAAAATTTGCGCAACAGAAGAAAACCGCCAGCGCACCCGGTAAAAAAGACAGCGTGAATAGTAAGCTGAGTTGGTATGTTCGCGCCACTGTTTTGTCACAGTTACAGCGGCTGGCAATTAACTGCGCGTCTGTACAGTCTGCGATAGCACAATGGGATTAAGTTAGGAGTAAGGCAAAATGCGGCGGCAGGATTTATGCTATGTTTTGGTAGTGTCCTAATCTTCGGATTGCCCTTTTTGTTGTAGGTTACAAGCTTTTGTCGCAACGAAGAGGCGAAATCAGCCGACAAATTTATACCCCATGCCGTGCACGGTAATAAAAAATTGCGGGTGACGAGGGTTTGGTTCGAGCTTCTGGCGGAGCAAGCCCAGATGAACGTCTACGGTGCGTGTATTTGGCATCGCATCGTAACCCCAAACTTCATTCAGCAATATGTCACGCGAAATAATGGCTTCACGATGCTCAATCAGGTAACGCAACAAGTGATATTCACGCGCTGCCAGCTCGATAACTTGTCCCTGTCGAGTCACTTCGGCGCGACGAAAATCTACGCGTACATCGCTAAAAACGTAAACCTCAGCGGTGACAGAAGCAACCGCTTTGGTGCGCCGCATAATTGCTTCGATGCGGGCCAGTAATTCGCCCAGATCAAACGGCTTCGTCAAATAATCGTCAGCGCCGAGTTTGAGACCGAGAATTTTATCAATGATTTGGCCGCGCGCGGTCAGCATCATCGCCGGCGTCTGAATGCCACGTTGCCGCAAATCGCGCAATAAGTCAAAGCCATTTTTGCGCGGCAGCATCACATCCAAAAGTAATAAATCAAACGTTTCTTCCGTCGCAATCTTTAAGCCTGTTTCCCCATCCTGCGCGGTTTCAACCGCATAATCTTCGCTCAGCAAAAAATCTGTCAGCGTCATAACCAACCCGGGTTCGTCTTCGACCAGTAAAATACGTTTGCTCATAGGGATTGATTTTCGGGAATAGTTGGAAGGCTGATGATAAAGGCGCTGCCCGCCCCTTTTTTGCTTTCGACACTGATCTGTCCGTGGTGCGCTTCGATAATATTTTTGACCAGGCTCAAGCCTAAACCATTGCCGTGAATTTGTGAATTTGTGCGGCGCGGACTTCGCTGCCGCGATAAAATGGCTCGAAAATATGGGCGGAATCGGCGGCAGAAATACCTGGCCCGCGATCTGAAATTGTGACCTGAACTTTTTTGCCATTGCCATTCGTGACGGCCTGCGCCTGGACGCCAATCCAACGGCTTTCGCCGCCATATTTCATCGCGTTATTCAGCAGGTTGTGCAGGGCGCGTGCCAGCGCCGGAGCATCCGCCAGCACCGACGGCAAAGGCGCGGCAATATCTTTTTCGAGATGGAAATTTCCTTCGGTAAATAACGGCTGTGAGGAAGTCAGCACACCGGCCAGAATTTCATTCACATTTGTTGGTTGCAAGGCGTATTGTTGCTTGCCTGATTGCACGCCGGCAAATTCCAGCATCTGCTCAACCATCTCTTTCAGACGTTGTGATTCTTTCCTGATGAGCTGTCCGTAACGTTCAATTTGGGCTGGCTCTTTGATGACGCCTTTCGTCAAATTGTAGCCAGCGGAATCAATCACCGCGAGCGGGGTGCGCAATTCGTGTGAGACGCCGGCCACGAAATCCATTTGCTGCTGGCTTAATTTTTTAGCGCGGCGCACTGCCATCATCATCAACCCAACACTGCCCAAAAGCATCGCCAGGATACTGAAGCTGATCATGAGATTGCGGTGACGAATTTTCGTAACTGCCGTTTCAAGCGAGCCGGAACGATGGCGCATCAACAATTCCCACGCTTTATTTTCATCGCGGTTGGAGAATGGAAACAGGCCGCTGATCCGACGCGGAGGCGGGTTTCGACCTTCAAATCTGTTGCGCATCAAGTTACGAAACTCATCTCTTCGCAAACCAAACAGTGGTTCAGAAATATCAATGTTAGAAACCCCATTTGCCATAAAATCAGAGTTGGGTGATTGCCAGATAATTTTTTGTTTTTGCTCATGTGCGATAACGGCTAAGTCATAATTCAAGGCATCGCCGCTCACAAAATGCTTTTTAACTAAAGCGGGCAAAACTTCCTGTTGAAGGTAGGACAAATCAAGCGTGACAATCACAAAACCTGTTATAACTGGTTGCGCCAGGCTGCCCGGAAAAGGCATTTTCACTAAGGGATTTGTAATAGCCGGAAGATTACTATTGAACCTTTGCAGCGCTTGAAATGGTGGACGTGGGGAAGAACCTTCCGGCGCTGGCTGTGACGTGAAACGATGAAATTCGTTCAGGTGCTGCACTAAATTCTGCTGGAGAGAAGTTAGCTCTTCCGACCAGGGCTGAGTAGAAAATTGTTTTGTGGCAGGATTGAATTGCCGTAATTCAAGTTCACCATTTTCTTTGGCCTGAGCAAGATACAGAGTCTTCACTAAACGCTCATCTCTGGTTGTTTCAAGCCAGCGCTGATATTTCCCGACATAGTCTTTTTCGTCGCCAGGATCATCTGCCGTAGCCAGAAAAGCAACGAAAGTTTCTGTTAGTACCTGATCAAAATCTTCGCTGATGCGCGTAGCTGTGGCGCGCAAATTGGCTTTCATCTGCTCGCGTTCGCCACTGCTTACCTGACCGAGCCAGCGATATTGCAGGGCGGCCAGCAGCGGTAACAAAATAACCAGGACTCCGCCGACGATTAAACTCAAAATTGAATCACGCTGAAATTTCATCCTGCGGATTATAGAGCCGATTTGTCGCCAGCCAAGCGGTCAGCTTAAAATTTTACATACTTTACAAGCAGCCTGTTTATTTTTGCGCGGGAGACGACCATTTACCGTTTAATTTACCCAGTTCCAGCGCCAGTTGTTGTTGAACTTGACGAACTTCCTGCATACGATGGGAAAGTTGTTTCAACAGAAAACCGGCCAACTCCACCAGAAAATCCGGTTCCACGAAAGTGTTTCCACCCAGCGCCGTGTCAACCTGTAAACCGCTGAGATAATGATCATCATCAATCGTCTGAGGAGAGTCGTCAATTTCCTGCCAGCGGCGGGCTAAATTACGCGAGGTAGTATTTAATCCAACTGGAATTTGGCTGGTTAGCCAGGGCGATTCCCCCAACCCTGTTTCCAGCACTGACCAAAGTTCTTCAGGCGCAGGGAAATCGGCGGGGAAATAAACTTCTTCTTCAACAGCAAAATCAATCGTTCCACCGTTCAGCATTTTCATCGGGGCTTGACTCCAAACTGAAACTATTCAGGTTATTTGCAAGTCAGGCTCGTTCAGAGACCCGACTCGCTCCGGCTCGCAGTACTGTACTCTTAATCCGGTAATGTAGTTTACTGGCTCAGCCTACACGTAAGTCAAGCCCTGACGACTGCCGCAAATGAAAAAAAGATTTCCCTCCGACGGATTCCCATCAATTTCACTCATCTGAAAGTTGACGGCAATAAATCCGGTTTGGGTTTCAAGCACAGGGATGGATTCAAATTGACTGATTCGAGAACGAAGTCAGACCCCTGTTTCAGTCATTTTGACGGCCTGACAGAGTTATCATAAATCTGCAACATTCTTCTTGAACTAACCGATTGACAACCTCTTAAGGCTAGTGCTAATTTTAGCGCGGTTGGTCCCACCTTCTGTCCCTCGTATAGTCTCAACCCACCGTTTCACACCTCAACCAAAGTAGGCAGCGCCGATGTCGTTCAATAAAGCTAAAGCACTAAAAACAGCCTCAAAATATGTTCAGCAGGGAAAATATCAATCTGCCATTGAAGAATATCGTCAAATTGCTCAGGCAGACCCTTCGGACGTCACGACCCTTAACACGCTTGGCGACCTGTATGTAAAAGTTGGACAAACGACCGAAGCGATAGACAGTTTTTTGCATATTGCCGAGCATTATCGGGTAAGTGGGTTTTATCTCAAATCCATTGCGATGCTTAAGAAAGTTAGCAAACTTGATCCCGATAATATTGAGGTCGCATTGAAACTTGCAGGACTTTATGCCCAGCAAAAATTAATCGTAGATGCACGTCACCAATATTTGAGTGTGGCAGAACGCTATGTACGGGACGGTCAGTCTCAGGAAGCCCTGACGATTTATCAAAAAATCGCCGACCTTGACCCGGAAAACACCTCCATTCAACTAAAACTGGCAGAAGCGTATTTACGCGAAAATCAAGTGGATAAAGCCTACGATTCGTTTGTTCTGGCAGCCGGTGAATTACGGCGGCAGGGCAAAGAAGGTGAAGCGTTGCAAACGTATTTACGCGCCCTCAAAGCTCATTCGCATGGTCAGGTGGCACTTTCTTCCGCCGTCAATCTTTTCTTGCAACGAAATGAGCAACCAAAAGCAATTGAGTTAATTGAAGGGTTGCTGAGCGAACGACCTAATGATGCCGAACTCATGACATTGCTGGCGCGTGTTCATCAGTCAACCAATAACCTGGAGGCCGCCGAAACCGCCGTCAACCAGATGATCACTATTGCCCCCTCACGTTATCAATATTCGGTTGACCTGGCACTGATGTTTGTCCGGCGTAACGACGTGACCGGTGCGCTCCGTCTGTTTGATGGAGTCATCGAAATTTTGCACGAGTACCGTGAGGAAGAAAAAGCGGCTAATCTGCTGCGCGAAGTACTCGCCCAGGAACCACATAACATCGGTGCATTGACACGCCTGGTGGTAGTTTATGAGCGCACTCACGATGAACATCTGTTGATCGAAACGCTCAATTCAATCGTGACGCTTGCCCTGCAACAAGACGATAAAACTTTAGCGCTCAATAGTCTGCGGCAGTTGATGCAACTGGAGCCGGATGAAATCCTGCATCGTCGCCGTTTGCGTGAAGTGGAAGGCGATGAGCCGGAAGCGCAACCAGTCTATACCAATTCTTATGAACCCGATTCCGCAACTGATTCAGGAATGAATAGTTGGAACCATGGCACCGAGAATGAATTCTCGTTCGGATCGTCTGAAGCTGAAAAGTCTGCGTATTCAGGCTCGTCATCCGCCGCTGAAAATTCATCGGCAAATTATCAGGAAAGTCAGAGTGCAAACGAAAGCCAATGGGGAAGCTGGTCGGCCCCAGGTGAAAGCAATATTTCACAGGAAGTTCCCACCGGATCGAATTTACAAGCTGGTGGAAATAAAAAATCAGATGCCACGTCATGGCACGACAGCACAACTACGGCTCCTGCGCCTGAAGAGAATAACCAGCCCGATTTCGGTTCCTCAGATATTGGCCTCAGTGATGAACTGGAAAGTGTTGATTTTTATCTCAGTCAGGGAATGCTTGATGTCGCTCGCTATACTCTCGAATCCATCGCCGCCAAGTTCCCTGATCACGCTGATGTGGCGGAAAAAGTTACCCAGTTAAATGAGGCAGAAGCCAAATCCGCGCAGTCAATTCTTCAAACCGAAAATACTCCTGAGCCGCTGGAAGAAACTGCTGCGCCAGTAGAGTTGACGAGCTTAACTCCGTCGTTCGAGCCTGAAATTGTGCCTGTGCAAAGCTCTTTTAAAGACTTAGCTGACAGCTTATATGCAGGTCACGATCTTGCGGCTGGCGATTTTATGGGCAATCAGTCAGAAAACAGTGAAGGGGGAAAAACGATCTTCCTTGCCGAACCTGAGACGCCTGCTTCAAATTTGTCATTATCGCCAATGACACCTGCGCCACTCGCTACCTTTGATAGCAGTCCGCTAAACATTGGATCGGAATGGCAACCACAAATTGAAACTGCGCCTGCCCCGCAACACGCCGGGATGGATTTGTTTGCCGGCGAAGAGATGGACGATTTACTTGGGTTCCTGGATGATTTCAAAGCTGAGACTGAGCAGCAGGAAACCGTTGAGGATTATGAGACTCATTTCAATTTAGGTCTGGCGTACAAGGAAATGGACATGTTTGATGAAGCGATTGAGGAATTTCAGCAAGCCTTCAAAGCGATTATGTCTGATCCGATCCATTCAAACTTTGTGCCGTGCTGTAACATGCTGGGCTATTGTTTCATGCAAAAAGGATTGCCGCGCCTGACCATTATGTGGCTGAAAAAAGCACTGGATGCGCCAGGCAAAAGCGCAGATGCCTATCAGGCGTTACGCTACGATCTGGCGGATGCCTATGCCGCCACCGGCGAGCTTCAGTTTGCTTACGATACGTTTGCAGAAGTCTATGCAGTTGATGTGCAATATCGGAATGTGAAAACCAGAATGCAGGAAGTTTCCGGTCAGATGAGCTAATAAAAAAAGGCAAAAGATTGAGAGTTTAGCTCCCAGTTCTTTTGCCTTTTTTTAATTGCCTGGTTTAGGACTATCTTTTTCTTACTCGAATACTACCTTCCTGAGTCCACAATGTAACCGTCGCTCCCTCGGAACCCACAAAGCCGTGTACAAATTGAGCAGTTTGTTTTTGCAGGGTAAGCTGAAAATCTTCCGGCTTAATTTCAATTCCTCCACGAACAGAAGTTGCATCCAGTTTAAATTTAGCTTCGGCTGGCAAAGCAGCATCTACGCGGCCTGAAAAAGACTTCAGGAAATAGCTCCCACTTGGCAAAACTTCACCGCTAAAACTAACGCTGCCACTCATACTTCGGGCTTCGACCAGCGCGCTGCGAATGCCTGTTAATTGAATGTCACCCTCACTGGTACTGGCCTTGATGGCGCCGCGCAATCCTTTTACGGTCACCCCACATTTAACACATAACACATCAAGCGAAGTGCTGGCGGGAACGGTAATAACCAGGTCAACCGGAGAATCATTTGTCACCTCCACTTTAACTTTTCCCTGTAAAGTTGCCTGGGTAACGTTGATATTATTTCCCGCATGACGCGCCATAACCTGAATTGTACTGCCTTCAGCGGGGACGACCATGATCGAACCCGTTTTAGCCAGCACTTCGAGCAAACCGGCATCAGGTAAAACCTTAAATGATTTACTGAAATCCTGGGCGTTGACCAGCAGACTTAAACCGGTCAGCAGCCCGATTAAGGCAACCCCTTTTACCGCTTGAAATAAGTGCTTCATTGATTTTTTGGTGGACATAATTTACTTCTCGAATTTTTCAAAGTCTTCCATCAACTGGAGTTTTTGTTGATACAAATCCAGCAGAAATTTTTGTTGATCACTGTCAGGAGACAGCACCAGCGTCTGACGAGTTTTGCTCATCCACGTATCAATACGCTGGATATTGTTATCGTAAGTAGTGCTTATTTGCGGACTCCACGAAACACGCCGCGCATTTATTTGCACAGTTTTTTGCTGGATTTTTGACTTCCATTCAGATTCCATCGGGATGACAGCTTGCGCAGAGACGTCGGCGGCGATTTGCGGATCACGATGAAGGGCGTGATACATCCCAAAAACCATCAGCGAAAAGGCCAGCGCACTAGCGCCGGCTAATTGCGGGAGCGAAAAGGTAAATTGTCGCTCGCTCCAATTTTTCCACCAACTATTTTTAGGGGCGACAGCTTTTCCCGGCAGCGCCAGCTCCAATTCAACTTCATTCTGAATTCTGGCCCATAATGCACGCGAAGGAGTCCGCAGGGGCAACTCTTTGGCAGCGACACATATTTGCGCTAAATCTGCCTGCATGGCATTACAGGGTGGACACTGGATCAAGTGGGACTCAATAAATTGAACCTGCGAAGTAGCAAGCCCACCATCAAGATAATCAGACAAAGAATCAATAACTCTACGACATTCCATACTGATTTTCCTCTCTCATTATGTTTATCTTTAATCAGTAATCAGCCTGTCAGTTGCTCTCTCTTTCAACTGACAGTGGGTGATAAATATTAGTTCATTAAAGCTCAGGCTTTTTTATTTAATAACATTCGTAATTTCAAACGCGCCTTGTGAAGCTGGGATTTTGATGTTCCCACGCTGCAACCCAGCAATTTTGCAACTTCTTCATGTTCATACCCTTCAACATCGTGGAGGACAAAAACTGAACGATAGCCTGGCGGCAATTGGGCAATGGCCGCATCCAGCGCAATCCGATCAACCACTGGCATCGCGTGTGGGCGCTCAGTGCCAGCCTGGACCACGTCGGTCATCTCGCCTTCTTCGGTCGTATGTTCGACCTTGACGCCTTTTTTGCGGAAATGCATCAAAACCTGATTAACTGTCAGGCGATGGAGCCAGGTGGTAAACTGTGACTCACCACGAAAGCTGCCCAACTTACGAAAAAGTTGCACAAATACTTCCTGTGATAAATCTTCAGCTTCAGTCGCGTTCGCCAGCATGCGCAAACACAAACTGTAAACGCGGCGATAGTGACGTTCGTATAAAGTCTCGAACGCCGTCATATCTCCACCTGCTGCTGCCCGTGTTAAATCAAAGTCAGGCACGAGTGTATTCGTAGCTTGAACCATTCCAAATTTCGCTTGCCCTTTCAGGACAGGCATCACAGACATCGGCAGACACATTGTATTTGTCATAAGCCACCCGCTACTAAGTTGAAGAATTAAACAACTTTGCGAACTTTCA
>JANMKB010000639.1:0-2033 GCA_031371805.1 Blastocatellia bacterium
CAGTCGGTTTATAGCCAATCACACGTTCAGTTTTTGAGATGTCGGCGAGTGAATGTCGCACATCTCCGGTACGAGGAGCTTCGTATTTCACTGTCAGATTTGTCCCCAGAATTTTCTGCAACTCGGCTTGTAATTCATTCAATGTAATTCGTTCGCCGACTCCAACGTTGACGACATTGCCACTGGCGTCAGGGGCTGCGGCAGCACGGAGGTTGGCATCCACGACATTATCAATGTAAGTAAAATCGCGTGATTGTTCTCCATCGCCAAAAATCACTGGAGACTGATTTGCCAGCAAAGAGGTCACGAATTTCGAGATGACACCAGAGTACTGTGATGTGGGGTCCTGGCGCGGGCCAAAGACATTGAAATATCTGAGCGCGACGGTTTCCAATCCATACACACGGCTGAAGACCTGACAGTAAAACTCGCCAAAAACCTTGTGCGCCGCATACGGAGAAAGCGGACTTGGATACATCGCTTCGTGCTTCGGCAAAACTTCCGTTTCCCCATACGCCGAACTCGAAGCCGCAAAGACGAGCCGTTGCACGCCGGCTTCTTTCGCCGCCATCAACACATTGAAAGTGCCGTTGACGTTCGCCTCGTGGCTTTCACGCGGATTCGCAACGGAGCGCGGAACGGAGGGAATAGCGGCTTCGTGAAAAACAACTTTCACGCCCTCCATTGCCTGTCGAGTGATTTCTGTGTCACAAATGCTGCCTTCGATAAACTCAATTTTGCCTTCCAGATGCGCGAGGTTGTGGCGATGTCCGGTTAATAAATTATCAAGCACCCGAACGCGATCTCCGCGATTTATCAATGCTGTCGAGATATGCGAACCGATAAACCCTGCTCCACCTGTGACTAGATATAAATTGCTCACTGTAAAAAAACCCTTCTTTGAAAAAGCTAAAGGCGACTTGCGCCGCCTACCTGACTATAAGTTAAATTTTTTGGTAGCGCGTACGGGGATCGAACCCGTACTCTCCGCCTTGAGAGGGCGGCGTGTTAACCAATTACACCAACGCGCCTTACGTGAATCACCTGATTTTCAAGAGGTTGTTCGTCGCAAATTGTATAACACGCTGACTTTTGTTTTTCAATCATTTGTTCCGTCAGCCTTCTCTGCCCTATGCCTTGCTGGACAACGTCTGCGCTGAACTTTAAAATGATTTTGATTTTACTATCCCACTATTGAGGTTGACCAAACTATGTTCCAGCGTAAAAGAAAACCCACTCCCCAAAAAGCAGCTGCCACGCCTGCCATTCAAAAACCAGCCCCTGAATATGATGTTTTAATTATTGGATCAGGCGCTGCCGGAGGCACTACCGCACAGGTCTTAGTCGAAGGCGGACTCAAAGTTGTCATGCTGGAAGCTGGGCCCATTCGCAAATCATTCGTGGATTTTTCTTATCACGATCCGTTCCCTTACGAAGACCCGCATCACGGTTTCAAGAGCGAATCTCCGGGGGATGAGATGCGCAGGAAATATACCTTTGGGCCGAATCCGTATGCGCCGAATGCGAACCCTGATGAACCGTATTCTTCGCCGAAAGAAACTCCTTATGAATGGATGCGCGCACGGAATGTGGGTGGTCGCACAATGTTCTGGGGACGCTATGCCAATCGTTTTAATGAGAACGATTTCAAAATGCGTTCGCGTGACGGAGCCGGAAATGACTGGCCGATTACTTACAAAGATATTTCACCTTATTACGACAAAGCTGAAATTTTTATGGGTGTCTGCGGAGCCAAAGAAAATCATCCCGACTTTCCTGATGCCGATAATTTTCTGCCTCCGGTAGCATTGAAATGTCCTGACTATTTCTTGAAAAAGGCGGGCGAAAAATTAGGCATTCGCGCCATGCATGTGCGCCGCGCCATGCTGACCAAACCGTATCGCCCGAATCCTGCGATTACGAAATTATTTGATAAAGACTTTGCCTCGTGTCATTACTGCGCCGGCTGTGATGATGGCTGTGAAACGTGGTCATTTTATAACTCCGCCTTTCGTCAGGTGATGCCGCTGCTT
>JANMKB010000647.1:0-10778 GCA_031371805.1 Blastocatellia bacterium
GTGGCAGAGAAAATCCGCACGTCTGGTGCGGCCTTTACTTTGCCGGTTTCAAGCAAATCGCGGGCGGAAACCGCTTTGCCATACGCATCCTTGTTCGCATCCTGATCTTCTTTGATGACGGAGCCTTTTAGTTCCAGGCCAGCGAACAATCCTTTGCTGCGCGAGTAAGAAAGAATTTGCGCGATGAGCGTGGCATCGGTCGAAGCCGCAGAAATGCGCCCGACCGGGCCAGCCGCCGCCGAAGCTCCCGCACCAATTTCAAATTTACTTTTCAGCAGGCCGTTCACCCCGTCTTCATTCATCACCAATAACACCAGGTCTACCGCCTGAGCGCCTATTTGCAAACCGAAGCTGCCGCCGCCAATCGTGAAGTAAGCTGGCGCACTCCAACCGCCGGGACGACGACAACTAACCAAACCTCTGCCGAATTGACCACCCACGACAAACCCGCCTTTTTTGACGGACGGAAACACCGCTACACAATAGGCACGATCAAGTAATTCCTGTGGCACGGCCTGATCAGGCGCATCCATAATTTCTTTAAAAGCCGTGGCCGCTTTTTTAGCGCGTTCGACTTCTTCTTTTTTGTCAGCGAAGACGCTCACACTCAAAAGCATTACCAGTGACAATCCAGTCATAACAATTTTAGCTATTTTCATAATCTCTCCTCATAGTAGTTTCCACCAAAATAAGCAGACTGCCATAATGTCTGAAAGACTTGGGTGAGTCTGCCAAAAACGAAAAAAAGAGCGGTTTGGTTTATTGATAGTTGCATTTCTATCCTGATCTGCAAATCTTTTCAAGTAAATTCTTAATATTTTAATTATAAACTACTGTTGGTTAAGCTGTTAGAAAGTGTCATATGTAGGAAAGAAAAGGTTGCGTACTGAGCAGAAATTGCTGAGCCTGCTGCCAGTTTAGGAACCACGCGCTATAGCGTCTTGCGCCGGAATCGCTTACCATCGCGCCTGTTTATGCCGACAAATGAAATCGACACTTTAGCCCTTGCTCCGCTGTCTACCGGTGATTTATTGGATCGCATTGTGCGGCTGTATCGCCAGCACTGGATTCCGTTAATGCGGATTGCCATCCTGCCCGTCATTTTTTCTTTTCTTGGCACCATGGCAATTTCCCTGGGTGTGCGAAATTTCGCTACGGATAAAGGCGATGCGCGGATTGCTTTTTCAGTGCTGTTAATTTTGGGTGGCTTTGGATTTTACCTGCTGGGCAAAGCTGTTTTTTTGCTGCTGCTGGGTGGCACTGCGCGTGAGTTAGTGCAGCATTTTATGGACGGGTCGCCGCTTAAAGTCCGCGAAATTTATCAACAGACTAAAATGAATTTCTGGCGTTTGATCGGCGCCGCTTTTTTCGCTGGCGTGATGGCGATTCTGCTGTTGATTGTGCTTTATTTTATTTTGATTATCGGGGGTGGGATTTACCTTTTGAGCGTCGTTTGGTTACTGACCAGTTTACCAGTCTGGATTCAGATTCCCTGCCACATTATTTTCGGCGTGACAGCTATCTGTGTCCTGGCAATTCTGGCGTCAATGAGCATCAAACGTGCGCTCTTTATTCCGCAAATCATTACCGTCGAGAGTAAAAATGTTTCGAGCGCCCTGAGCCGGAGCTTTGCTTTATCCGGCAGCGAGTTTAAGAAAAAAGATTTTTTGCCGCCTATCGCCCTGCTCTTTTTTTACATTTATATTTCGTGGTCGGTGCTGCTGTTGCTGCTCATCCCACTCTTTTTTTATGCGGAATTTAATGGCGTCGAAGTCGGGATGTTCAGTGCACAGCAACCGCTGTGGTATACGATTATCAGCAACACTTTTTCGCAGGCGACCGAAATCATGCTGATGCCGGTCGTGATGCTTGGGTTCATTTTGCTTTATCTTGACAGCCGCGTCCGCCGCGAAGGTTACGACCTGGAATTGCTCGCCAATCGCTATTTACCGGCACCCGGCATTGTTATTCCACACGGCAGTTTCCCGCTGGAAATCGAAAAGCCAAAAAGCCACGATCCCGAAAATCCTGATGACTCTTTCGATGCCGACAGCAAGTTAACCCTGCTGTCGTTGCGGTAGCGCGTTTACGCTTGTTTTCTTCCACGAAGCCACCCGAAGCGGCACGAAGAAGAATTTAGGCAGGATGAACAGGATTTTTATTGCCTGGAAATCTTGTCCATCCTGTCAGTCCTGCTCTGAAAATTCGATAAGCGCCAGGAACAGTACTGCGAGCGGTAGCGAGCTGGTTCCCGCCCACAGCCGACCAACTCGCTACCGCTCGTCCTACTGTACCGAGTAGCGCTTCACAGTCCGCATCTACTTGAAAACCGCTATCCAAATATTCAATTTTCAATGCTGGCAAAGATGTGTCTGACCGCGGCGCAAAAAATCTCAGGTTGTGGCAACAGGCTCAGCACGATAAAGGCCTCAGCTTGAAAATCGAAGAAATAGCCGGGCTGCACCAGCACATTGTCTTCAGCTAAAAGTTGCAGGATCAACTCTTCTTCAGAACAAATTTTGGGGACTTCCAAAATTGCGCTCCAGCCGCCTTCCACTTTCAATAAACGAACGGCGGAATCCTGCGCGGCTTGCGCGAGAAAGGCCAGATTCGTTTGGACGCGGGCCAGAATTTGCGCCTGGATTTGCTGGCGCTGCCGGAGCCAGAGCGGAGCCGCCAGTTGCACCGGAGTATTCACCGACAGAAACGTATCAGCGATCAGTTCCAGGCGTGATTCGGCTTCATGGCGCAAATGCTTTACGCCGTGAATAACGATCCATCCGAGTTTCATTTGCGGCAAAGCTAAGACTTTGGAAAATCCATTCAGCACAAAGGTCAAAGCCGAGGCCGAGGCAAAGTTCGTGCAGCGCCCAGGATCAGTAAGCAGCGCATAATCCGTAAACACTTCGTCCACAATCAGCGCCAGATTATTTTTCAGACAAAGCGCTTCGAGTGTTTTGAATTCTTTTTGCTGCAAATAAGAACCCGTCGGATTATTCGGATTGACGATGATAATAGCGCGTGTTTGCGGCGTAAGATTTTTTTCAATTGAATCAAAATCTATGCGCCAGCCAAATTCGTGAAAATAATTCAGATCGTAAGGAATCAGCCTGACGCCTTCCAATGAAGCCAGAAAATCAAACAGCGGATAACTCGGTTGTGGAACTAAAATTTCATCGCCCTGATCGGTCAACAATTTGAATAACCATGAATAGGCTTCGCTGGTGCTGGCGGTCAGAAAAATATTCTCTGGTTCAACTGAGCGCCCGGATTCAAGGTAATAAGCAGCGATGGCCTGACACGTAATTAATAAGCCACGCGGATTCGGCTCATAACTCATCGCCTGCATCTGCGTCAGGGCAGACAAAATCTCTTCCGCTGGAAACTCAAATCCGGCACGGGTTGGATTCGATTCTGTCAGGTCAAGAATTGTTTCATGATTGCGTTTTTTTTCGTCAAGTAACCGCGCAAGTTGATTCGTTGCCAGGTCCCATTTGAAGCGAGCGGAAAACATAAAAAAGTGAATTGCGAACGGTGGATAGTGAACCGGAATAAGACATCATATACTATTGTTCACTATTCACAGTTCACGAATCGTTATGACTAAGATGCAACAAATCGGAGCCTTGTTAATGCTGGGCTTATTACTGGTCATCGCCCTCTATCGCTGGAATCATTTGCCCCAATGAAAACGCTGCCTCTCATTGCCGTCGTCGGCCCCACAGCTTCAGGTAAAAGTGACCTCGGAATTGCTCTGGCGCAACGCTGCAACGGCGAAATTATCAACTGCGATTCGGTGCAGGTTTATCGCGGAATTTATATTGCTACCGCCAAAGTCCCGATTGCAGAGCAGGGCGGCATTCCGCATCACTTGATTGATATTGCGGAGCCGACGGAAAATTTCACAGCAGTTGCCTGGGCGGAAAAAGCCAGAGAATTGATCGTCGCCATCGAAGCGCGCGGGAAACGAGCTTTACTGGTGGGCGGCACAGGTTTTTATTTAAAAGCGCTCACAAATAAATTTAGCGATGAGCCGGAAATTGACGAAACGCTCCGCCCGCGCTGCCTGAAAATAATGGCAAAGCATGGAGCCGAACATCTGCACAAAATCCTTGGCCGCGTTGATCCAATTCTCGCAAAAAAATTAGCGCCGAAAGATTTTTCAAGAGTGATCCGCGCCCTTGAAGTTTATTTCTCTTCCGGGTCACCGCTGTCAGAGTGGCATCAAAAATTCCCGGTTATTCGCACGCCGGAAGCTGAGCGCCTGCAGTATTTTGTCCTGCAACCGCCGCGTGAACAACTCTATCAACGCATCAACGAACGAGCAGATTTGATGATTGAGCGTGGCCTCATCAAAGAAATCCAGGACTTGCTCGCCGCCGGAATTCCGCCCGCTGCCAAAGCTTTCCAGGCGCACGGTTACAAACGTTTTGTTGAGTATTTACAAGGCCAGCGAACATTGGAAAGCGCCGTCGAGCAAATGAAACTCGACACGCGACATTATGCGAAACGGCAATGGTCGTGGTGGCGGGCGCAAACAAATACGCACTGGCTGAATGGTTTCGGATTTGAAGAAAAAATTATCGCGGAAGCAGGGGAAATAATGGACAGGATTGAAAGTTCAGACCGGTAAAAAGTAAAACGTAATTCCTAAAATCGTATAAACCGCCAGTAATAACACGCCTTCCATCCAGTTCGATTCACCGTCCTGCACGATGAGCGCCGCGACCGCCGCCGAAATTGCCAGCGCCACAACCTCCATCGGCGTAAAGAGTAAATCCATTGGCCGCGAAGCCATAAAGTAACTGGCAAAAACCAGCACAGGCGCGACAAACAAGGCGATTTGCAGGCTGGAGCCAATCGCAATATTTAACGCCAAATCCATTTTATTTTTCATCGCCATCAGCACCGCCGTCGAATGCTCTGCCGCATTGCCGATGATCGCCACCAGGATCACGCCCACAAAAATTTCAGTTAAGCCAACCTGTTTGGCCGCGGCTGCCACTGCGCCGACCAGAAATTCGCTCATCAATCCAACCAGAATGGTCGCGCCAACCAATGTTCCGACTGATTGCCTGCGACTCCAACCGTGCGTGCCGCGTGCCTCATTTTCATCATCGGTACTTTCATCTGTTGCGCCAACATACAAATGCGCGTGGGTGCGCAACGAGAAAATCAAACTCAGCACGTAAGTCACAAATAAGACAACGGCAATTTCGAGGCTCAGGTTTTGCTCTTTGACGTTCGGGTGATTTTTGACCAGGATGTGAAAAATTGCGGGAATCATCAACCCAATTGCCGCCAGCACCAATAAAGTGGAACCCAGTGAAGCGGCGGTCTGATTAAATTTCTGGCGCGAATGTTTCAAGCCTCCGGTCACAACGCTCAAGCCTAAAACCAGCAAAATGTTGCCAATGATCGAACCCGTGATCGAAGCTTTGACCACATCAAACAAGCCAGCGTGTAAGGCCATCAGCGCAATAATCAATTCCGCTGCATTACCAAATGTTGCGTTCAGCAGGCCGCCAATCCCCTCCCCCAAAGATTCGGCTAAATGCTCAGTTGCTTTGCCCATCAAACCTGCCAGCGGAATAATGGCTATTGCCGCCGCAATAAAAATCGCGACGGGGCTGGCGTGCCTGATTTCCAGTCCGACAGCGACCGGAATTGCAAAGAGTAAATAGTTGAGAAAATTCTTGGGCGCGAAAAATTCTTTGAGCATATTTTTTATCGTAGATACAAAGCTGGTCATTATAAGGAACGAAAGCGTTACTGCAAATACCAATGTTCGCAATTCCGGCAACTATAGAGTTTAAGATTTTTTTCCACGAAGCCACACGAAGGTACACGAAGAAGAGCGAAACGGCGAAAGGGTGAAACGGCGCGAGAATGACCTGCTCGCCCTGTCGCCCCGTCGCATCTTCGTGAGCCTTCGTGTGGCTTTGTGGATGAGATATTCTTTTTCCTGCATGCTATAGTAAAAAAACCCTGCGATTGAGATGAGCGTGCAAACTTAATTTTCGGTAACATTTTAGGAGGAAGAATGATGAGAGTATCTGCTCGATTACTAAGCGTATTAATGGCGCTGTTTCTGTTTGGATTAGTTGCGGATTCCGCGACCTTTGCGCAAAAGCGAACGACGCGGCGCAAAGCCGTCAGCAAAGTTCCGGCGAAAACTGCGGCAGAATCAGCCCGACCTGTTGCGCCAATTGTCGCCAAAAACACAGAAATTAAAATTCGCTTGCAAGATGACATTGACACCGCGAAGGCGCAGGACGGAGACAGGTTCACGGCGGTTGTCCTTGAACCGTCCAAATTTGCCGAAGCCACGATTGATGGTCACATCGCCGCCGTCAAACAATCCGGCAAACTCAAAGGCCAAACGGCACTGTCGTTATCTTTCGATACGATCAATTTCTCGAACGGGACAAACCGCAGCATCGCGGCCCAGATCGTCAAAGTCTACGACGAACAATCCGCCAGGAAAGTAGACTCCGAAGGCAATATTGAAAGTGGTAATAAAACCAAAACGACGACGATCCGTACGGGCGGTGGAGCGGCGGCGGGAGCCGTTATCGGCGGCATTGCCGGCGGCGGCAAAGGTGCGGCAATCGGCGCAATTCTGGGCGCAGCCGCCGGCGCAGGTTCGACTTACATTCAGGGCGCGAACAAAATCAAACTTATGCGTGGCACTGAAATTTTAATTGTGACGATTAAATAAATCACTTTGCGATTTGCGCTTGCGGACTGTGGATAGTTTCGATATATCCACAGTCCGCATTTTTTATGACTACGGTCATAAATTGACCTTTTTCAACGCAAAGAGACAAGGGGGCAAAGGGGACAAAAGAATAAGCAACTAACCTTTCTTAGCCTTCTTTGATCCTTTGCCTCTTTGCCCCTTTGCGGTAAAATTTTTGTGCAAATTGTGCCTCTTCAAGGTATAAATCTGAGATGGAATTCGACGACTCAAAATCCAACAGCGACCGCTATTCCCGTCAAATCCTGTTTTCCGGCATCGGCAAAACGGGGCAGGAAAAATTACGCAACGCGAAGATAATTATCATCGGTTGCGGAGCGCTCGGCACTATGCAGGCGGAGATGCTGGCACGGGCGGGCGTGAAAAATATTCGCATCGTTGATCGTGATTTTATCGAAGATTCCAATCTGCAACGCCAAATCATGTTTGAGGAATCGGACGTACTGGCGCGGCTCCCGAAAGCTGTCGCCGCGAATAATCGCATTGCGAAAATTAATTCTGAGATTAACGTTGATGCCCGTGTGCTGGATGTGAATTACACGAACGTCGAAGAGCTAATCCAGGACGCAGATTTGGTGCTTGATGGCACTGATAATTTTGAAACGCGCTACATTTTGAATGACGCAGCAGTGAAGTGGAAAAAGCCCTGGATTTACGGCGCGGCGGTCGGCGCGTATGGTGTACAGATGACGATCCTGCCACAGGAAACGCCGTGTTTACGCTGTATTTTTCCTGAAGCACCGGCGCCGGGAACCGCGCCAACCTGTGACACCGCCGGCGTGATTTTACCGATCATTGCGACAATTGCCGCTTATCAGGTAACCGAAGCGCTGAAAATTCTCACCGGACAATTTGCGCAGTTGCATCACCAGCTTTTGCAATTCGATCTGTGGGAAAATCGTGTCACCCAAATCAAGCTGGGTGCGCCTGACAGCAACTGCCCAACTTGTCAGAACAATAATTTTGAATTCCTGAATGCCAGCGCCGGACAACTGGCGATGTCACTTTGTGGACGCGATGCTGTCCAGATTTTTCCGGCGACAAAATCAACCCTGGATTTCGCGCAATTGTCTTCGCGCCTTAGCAACTCCGGCGAAGTAAGTTACAATCCGTACTTACTCAAATTCGCCGCAGACGGCTACGAGATGACAGTCTTCACCGATGCGCGAGCAATAATTAAAGGCACAGATGACATGACACTCGCACGGTCGTTTTATGCCAAATACATAGGAGCCTGATGAACGATGAGGGATGAACGATGAGGAATGAAGACTTGCGCAATCCGCTCTTATTCATCGTTCATCGTTTCCCCTTCATCGTTTCCGCATAATGCCTGTCACAGAAATTATCGTTCCCGCTTCAACTTCAAATCTTGGCGCCAGTTTTGACACGTGCGGACTGGCCTTGTCGCTTTATTTACGGGTTACGGTTGCACCACAAAAAAATGGTTTTGCGCTTTCCCTTTCCGGCGAAGGCGCCGATGTCATCCCGCGTGATGAAACGAATTTCATTGTGCAGGTCGCGCATTTCGTCGCCGCACAACGCAACAAAAAATTGGGTGGCGCAAAACTTCACATCCATTCTGAAATACCATTGGCGCGTGGGCTGGGCAGCAGCAGTTCCGCCATCATCGCGGGAATTTCGCTGTATGAAATCCTGACCGGAGATTGCCTGAATGAAACAGAATTTTTTCGTTATGCCATGCATTATGAAAATCACGGCGACAACTTAGGCCCGTGTTATTTGGGCGGATTAGTGCTGGCCTGTGTCAAAGACGAAGCGGATTGCCAGCTTGAAATGCTCGCCGTCAAGCGTCAGTGGCCGGAAGAAATAAAGCTCGTGATCGCCATTCCTGATTTTGAAATGGAAACCGCGAAGATGCGTGCTGCCCTGCCCAAAGAAATTCCGATGCGCGATGCAATTTTCAATATGCAGCGGACAGCCTTGTTGCAAGCCGCCCTTTCAGAACGACGCTTTGAGTTGCTGACCGAAGCCCTGCGCGACCGCATTCATCAGCCTTATCGTGCGCCGCTGGTTCCCGCGTTGAGTGAAGTCCTGAAATTGAACGCTGAACTTGACCGCTATCCTGGCTTGCTCGGAGTCGCCATCAGCGGCGCTGGCTCCACGATGATTGCCTTTGCGCTGGACGGTTGCGCGGAGCTTGCAGCAGCGATGAAATCACGCATTGAAGCCTGTGGGATCAGCGCCAAAGCAATGGAAGTAAGTGTTGACAATCAGGGCAGAATAATTCGAGAAGTGAACAACTAAATGAAAATTTATTTAACCACAATTATTATCATCGTCGCGCTTTGCGCATTGGTTGCAGCGCAGCCGAAAGCTAAAAAAACCAAACCAGTGGTAAGCAAAGCTGCGCCCACAAATAAACTCCAGACAAAATTTATTGCGGCGCTGGGCCAGCCGAATCCGACCACTCTCAAAAGTTTTTTGGCGTCCGATTTTCTGGCGACTGAGGCAGATGGAATGGTGCTGTCAAGGGCAGAAATATTGGGCAAAGTACAAACCGGAAAATTTCAGCTTGCGGCTCCGACAGAAGTAAAAACCCGCTTGCTGGGCGCGACCATAATTATTTCGGGACAAGCCACCTGGAATAACCAAAAACAAATCAGTTACACTGAAGTCTGGCTTTTGCGGCAGGGTCGCTGGCAATTAGTTTCGTGGCAGGCAACGCCACTGACTTCAGTTTTTTATGTGGCTAAAAAATTAGCCGGAGGAAAAAAAGTGAACACGACAGCATCAGGATTACAATATATTGACACCGTAGAAGGCACCGGCGAAAGCCCCAAACCGGGACAAATGGTCAGAGTGCATTACACCGGAACGTTGGAAAACGGCACGAAATTTGATAGCTCCGTTGATCGCAACGAACCGTTTGAATTTCCCATCGGCCTCGGCAGAGTCATTAAAGGCTGGGACGAAGGCGTGATGACAATGAAAATTGGCGGAAAACGCAAATTAGTAATTCCGGCTGACCTCGGCTACGGCGCACGCGGCGCAGGCGGAGTAATTCCGCCGAACGCGACGTTAATATTTGACGTGGAATTGTTAGGCGTGAAGTAACCTGAGCCAATAGCAAAAAACATCGCACGCCACAGTCGGGGCCAATTTTTACTGAACATATCAATTTGACGTGCTGCGGTGACGAGCTAGTCGAAATTCAAGATGGCGCTTCACGTCCGGCCATTCCTGCGCAAGGATGCTATACATCACAGTGTCGCGGACGGTTCCGTCACGTCGCGCACGGTGATGCCGCAGGATGCCATCTTTCTTTGCCCCCAGCGCTTCAATGGCGCGTTGCGAGACGAAGTTGAAGCTGTCGGTACGCAGTCCTACCACCTTACAGCCCAGCGTATCGAACGCCTGACTGAGCAATAACAGTTTACAACTCGTATTGATGTGGCTGCGGTGCCAGCGCTGGCTATACCACGTATAGCCAATCTCGACGCGATCAATTTCTGCTGCGATGTCATGATAGCTGGTGCTGCCGATAATCGTGCCGCTCGTCAATTCCCGTACCGCCCAGGGCAGCAACTGCCCATCCGCCTGACTGGCGAGCGCACTGGTAATATTTGCCTGCATCTGCTCCGGTTCAGGAACTGCCGTGAACCATAATTCCCAGAGCTTGCCATCAGTCGCCGCGCTAACTAATTCGTCATGGTGAGCATCAGCCAGCGGCTCCAAACGAATGCCGTAGCCTTCCAGTGTAACAGGGTGAATCTCAATCATATTTGCCTCTGACAGTTTTGCGCAACGGGGTTTCCGTCGCTTCTCACTTCTGCACATCAACGACACGTTAACCGTGCCGCGTTGTGACATTGAAAGAAACCTGTCGCACTGACTACGCGGCTACGGTGGAATAGATGTTCTATGAAAGGGAATGTCAAGCACAAACTTCTCCTTCCTGACCATCCCTGCTGCTTGACAGTCAGCCCCTCTGACTTATCCGTTAGCACGCCGCGCCGCTTCGCACACTCTCTGCTCGTCTCCTGCGCTCCGCTCT
>JANMKB010000581.1:0-4976 GCA_031371805.1 Blastocatellia bacterium
ACTTTGAAGGCAGCGGGCTGTGCGCCGAAGCGAGACTTCCCTTGAGTTCTTTGCTGTCCATGGCAAACCATTTGCGTTGCTTTTTACTCAATTTGATTCTGTATTCGGCAAAAATTAAACGGTCAAAAACTGTTCCCGAAACTTTGCTTAACAAGATTGGCAAAGAGGCACAAGACTTCGCGCTTTTGATTTGTTATGATGGCAAGTCTGATTGGTGTGCGAACTGTTGGTATGTAATAGTGCCTGACCAAGAGTTTGGCTATGCGAAAGGCAAACAGATAGTTTGCCCTACATTTTAAGAGGAGTTTCAAATGAGTGATTTTGTACACGAAGCAACGGACGACAATTTTGAAAAAGAAGTATTAGGTTCAGACCAGCCGGTTCTGGTGGATTTTTGGGCAGCATGGTGTGGACCCTGCCGCCAGATTGCCCCCACGATTGAAGCGATTGCCGAAAAGTATCAGGGCAAAGCGAAAATTATGAAGTTGAATGTGGATGAAAATCCCAACACGCCGCCGAATTTTGGCATTCGCGGAATTCCCACTTTGATTCTTTTCAAAGGCGGAAAAATTGCCGAAACAATTGTCGGTGTGCCCAGCAATGCCCAGACGACACTTTCGGGATTATTGGACCAACATATTGCTTAAGAAGGATGTGGGAGGCAGGATTCAGGCAGCAGGAATTAACCGCCTGAATTCTGTCTCCTGCCTCCTAACCTTCAATCCCTAAATCCTAAATCCTAAATCCTATTCTCTATGACAGATTTCGATGTAATTATTATTGGTGGCGGGCCAACCGGACTGGCTGCCGCTGTATATACCGGACGAGCGTTACTTAAAACACTTGTGCTGGAAAAAAAATTCGTAGGCGGACAAATTGCGATGTCTGCCGCGATTGACAACTATCCTGGTTTTGCCGATGGAATTTCCGGCTACGATTTTGCCCAGGCGTTTCTCAAGCACGCGCAACGCTTTGGCGCAGAAGTCCGCGAAGACATTGGCGCAGAAAAGATTTCGCCGGAAGCCGACGGGACTTTTACCCTTACTTTAAGCGACGAAACGAAGGTCACGACCAAAACAGTAATCCTGGCGATGGGAAGATTCCCACGCACGCTGAATATTCCGGGCGAGGAAAAATTCGCCGGACGCGGCGTGAGCTGGTGCGGTACTTGTGACGGCGCGTTTTTCCGCGACCAGCCGGTTGTGGTTGTCGGTGGTGGCAACTCAGCCGTTGAAGAGGGCCAGTTTCTGACGCGCTTTGTTTCTGACATCAAATCCATTCATCGCCGCGACCATTTCACCGCGCAAAAAATTCTGATTGAGGAATATACGCACAACGCCAAAGTCACTCCGGTCTGGAACTCAACCATTGAGGAAATTATCGGTGATAAACAAGTGGAAGCGGTTCGTATTCGCCACCTGGAAACCAACGAGACGCAAGTGATTCCGGTCAATGGAGTCTTTGAATTTATTGGTTGGATTCCAAGTTCAGAAATTGCGAACACCCTGGTTGATACTGATGAATCAGGCCGCGTTATTGTGAACGAATTGATGGAAACAAAAGTGCCGGGCTTGTTTGCCGCCGGTGATTTGTGTGTGCGCCCGATTTATCAGCTTGCCAACGTTGTCGCTGATGGTGTGCAGGCGGCGGTCTCGGTGGAAAAATATCTCGAAGCTAATAAACACTAAAACTTAAAAAATTAAAAGGCAAAGGGCAAAAAGCAAAAGGGCGGCGCTAATTGAGAGTTTTCACCGCCATCTTGTCAGTTGATGTGTTGATCTCATGAATCTAGCAATTATTGGAACGCAATGGGGTGATGAAGGCAAAGGTAAGATTGTCGATTTACTCGCGCCGCACTTCGACATCGTGACACGTTATCAGGGCGGACATAACGCCGGACATACCGTCATCATTCGTAAAAACGGCACCGACCACAAATTTGTCCTGCACCTGATTCCCTCCGGCATTACGCATCCCGGCAAAACCTGCGTCATCGGCAATGGCGTCGTGATTGATCCCAAAGCTTTGCTTAAAGAAATCGCCGATTTGCGCACACAGGGAATTGAAGTCACGCCTGAAAATTTGCTAATCAGCAATCGCGCCCATTTAATTTTGCCTTATCACGTGGCGCTTGATCGTTGTGTTGAAGGACATCGCGGCAATAATGCGGTCGGCACGACGATGCGCGGCATTGGGCCAGCTTATGAGGACAAAATGGCGCGGCGTGGTTTACGCGCAGGCGATTTGACCGAGGTAACTTCTCTTGTCGAAAAGCTCACGCGCAACGCCGAAAAAGCCAATAGTTTATTGACGCATCTGGGCGGCGAGCCGATTGACGTTGACCAGTTAATTGCTGACGGCAAGCGCTGGTCGCAGCTAATCGCTCCGCACATCACCGATACAACTTATTTACTCAACCAATCCGCCAAAGCGGGAAAATCAATGTTGCTCGAAGGCGCCCAGGCGACGATGCTCGACATTGATCATGGAACTTATCCTTTTGTGACCTCCTCGAATTCGACCATTGGCGGAGCCTGCACCGGAGCAGGAGTGCCGCCCGCAATGATTGACGCGACGATTGGCGTCATCAAGGCCTATACGACGCGGGTGGGCGGCGGCCCTTTTCCGACAGAACTGCTGGACAAATTAGGCGAAGCGATCAGAGCCAAAGGCGGAGAGTATGGCGCTTCAACAGGCAGGCCGCGCCGCTGTGGCTGGTTCGATGCCGTGATTGCGCGTTATGCCGTGATGGTCAATGGATTGAATGCGCTGGCATTGACGAAACTGGATGTGCTGGATGATTTGGACGAAATAAAAATTTGTGTCGGCTATCGTATTAATGGACAGGAAACGGATCAAATTCCATACGACGCGAATGCGATGGAAGCCGCTGAGCCAGTGTATGAAACGATGTCAGGCTGGCAATCGCCAACTGTCGGCATCGCAAATTTCGCCGACCTCCCGGACAAAGCCAAAGCCTATTTAGCGCGCCTGTCAGAATTAAGCGGTGCGCCCTTCGCTTTTATTTCCACCGGGCCGGAACGCAATGAAACGATTCTTGATATTGATGTTTTGAATTTGTGCGGGCTTGCGTTAAAGCTGGATTGATTGAATGGTCATTTCTTTCGTTGCTCAATCACACCGTTAATTTCTCCGCCAACTAAAATCACGATGCTGGTTAAATAAAGCCAGAACATCAATGCCATGACGCTGCCAAGTGAGCCGTAAGTTAAGGTGTAATTTGAAACGCGGGCGACGTAAAATTTAAAGCTATACGAAATTATCAGCCACGAAATAAGCGCAAAGATGGCTCCCGGCGTAAACCATTTCCACCGTAGTTTCACATTGGGCGAAGTGTAATAAATCATTTCCAGCCCGAAAAAAACGAAGACAACAACAAGTGGCCATTGCAGGATCAACCAGATAGTATGAGAAACACTGCCAAAACCATAATTTTGTCCCAGTAGAGTATCAATCGCTCCACCAAAAAAAATAATCACTAAGGCTAAAATGATAAAAACAGAAACCCCTAAAGTCTGGCCCAGCGCAATTAATCTCTCTTTCCACCAGGGACGAAATTTCTTCACCCCAAAGGCAATCGTCAGCGCACTGTTCAGGGCGTGAAATCCTGATGAGGCTGCCCACAGTGTCAGCAGAAAACCGAAGCTTAATAATCCGCCCCGTTGTTCACGCGTGATTTCGGTCAGCGTCTGTTGCACTAAAATCATGGCCGGAACTGGCAACACCTGTCCCACATAATCAAGCAATCTTTCCAGCAAATGAGGAATAGGCAGAAAGCTGACCAGCGCCGTGAGGAAGATCAGCATCGGGAAAAGCGCAAACAAAAAATAATAAGCGAGTTGCGCACCGTATCCAAATACATCATCCATCATACACTCATCGTAGACAGCGTGAATGAATGACCTCTGTTTTGCCACGACCTGTTTGGACTCAGCTTCCATGGCAACACTTTGTAACAGAAAAAAAAGCGAGAGTGAATAGCACTCTCGCTTTAATTAGTTTTGCGTATCGTCAGTATCAGGTCGCTACCGCTCCCGTACTGTACCAATTTGATTTAGAAGGTGTAACGCAAGCCCAGAATGATGCGGCGTTTGCCTCCGTCCGTGCCCCATTGATTGAGGAAGTTAGCGGAGTTGACGCGTCCTTCGGGAATACCGAAATTGCGCGTATTCGTCGCATTGAACAGATCGGCGCGGAATTGTAACTGGTTACTTTCCCTGACGCGAATATGTTTCAATAAGCCAAAGCCCACATCACCAATACCGTCAGCACGCAGAATATTTCGACCTGCATTACCAACGCGTTGCGCGGCGGTAATAGTCGTAAAAAGCGAACGTCCACCTGCGGCCAGTAAATCAATAATGTTCATTGATGAAACATCAATTGTCGTATTCAGGTTCGGGCGAATCGCGTTGCCGACTAAGCCATCAATGCCGCTCAACGCGCCAGCCGGATCAGAGCCATTCAACGGAGTAAACGGCGCGCCGCTTTGCAAGGTAAAGAATGAATTGATTTGCCAGCCACCGACGACGTGTCCAAGCACGCCTTTTTGCTCACGCATAATTGGCAGTTCATAAACTACGTTACCCGTGAAGCGATGCGGGCGGTCATACGCGGAACGACCACGATCATTGCGAAGGTTGAATGAATCCTGCGCGACGGCAACTTCACCGCTGGAAGGGTTGAAAACTTCTGAAGAAGTATCAATGAAAGAACTCCAAGTATAATGGACGCCTGCGGTGAAGCCCTTGCTCAATCGCTTGTCCATACTCACTTGCAGCGAGTGATAGGTTGATGACGAAGCATTGGCACGCAGGCGAATCACACCGCGATTTGGATCAACCCGGCAATTATCTGTCGCCGTTGGTGCGCAGCCAATTTTACGTGGATTACCATCAAGAGTTTGGAAGAGCGAAGTTCCGCGCGTTCCTACATATCCTGCTTTAATCACTACG
>JANMKB010000671.1:0-2696 GCA_031371805.1 Blastocatellia bacterium
GCCGATGAAATCATGATGTTGCTGAAATTATGCGAAGAATTTGGCATCAAGGTTCACACCTTCCAGCACACTTTGGAAGGTTATAAAGACGCTCCTGAGATTGCGAAACACGGAGCCAGCGCTTCGATTTTGCCGGATTGGTGGGGCTACAAAATGGAAGCTCTGGACGCGATTCCGTTCAATGCGGCGATTATGACGCGCCATGGAATTGTGGTTTCGATTCACTCCGACAGCAACGAACATGCGCGCCGCTTTTATCAGGAAGCCGGAAAGATGATGAAATACGGCGATCTGACGGAAGAAGAAGCACTACGACTCGTGACGCTAAATCCGGCGATTCAGCTTCGCCTCGAAAAACGCGTGGGCAGTATTGATGTGGGAAAAGACGCCGACCTGGTGCTTTTCAATGGTCACCCGTTCAGCGTTTATTCGCGTCCCGAAATGACAATGATCGAGGGTGAAATTTATTTTGAGCGCAAGCTGGATTTGTAAATGCGCGAGAAACTGGCGAAAGAGAAAAAGATGCTGATCGAAAAATAAAAGAAAACGCCGGGCGAAAGACAACCAACCGTTGCACCTGCGCCGCCAACTCCGGCTCTTATGGAAGAAGACCTGGACGAACATTTGCATAGTGGCAAGCGTCCATAAAGTTGATAAATGCGGTAGCCTGCACGCAGTAAGGGCGCAAAAACACACTTACTGCGTGCGTGTTTCTGCATTTTGAATAAACGAAAAAAAGAAATGCTTATCTTAAAAAAATCCCTGATTTTATTGACGGTGCTGGTGGTTGGCTTGGGCGTTGCAATTGCTCAGTCAAAAGACACGACTTCAGTGTACGCAATTCGCAACGCTAAAATCGTTACGGTTTCGGGCGCGACAATTGAAAAAGGCACAGTGCTGATTCGTGACGGCAAAATCGCGGATGTTGGCGCGAATATCAGTGTTCCCGCGAATGCCAAAATTGTCGACGCGACGGGCTTGTCTGTTTATCCAGGTCTGATTGATTCTGGCACAATTCTTGGCCTGAGCGAAATTGGGCAGGGAGCGCCAGGCACGGTAGACACGAATGAAATTGGCGATTACAACGCGAATATGAAAGCGCTCACGGCGGTCAATCCGAACAGCGAAATGATTGCTGTGGCTCGTTCAAATGGCGTGACGACAGTTTTGACCTGTCCCCAGGGCGGCGTGATTTCAGGGCAATGTGCTCTCATCAATATTGACGGGTGGACAAATTACGAGATGAAATTGAAAGCTCCGGCAGCGATGATGCTCAACTATCCCGTGGCGGCTTTGCGGGGTGGTGGCGGATTTGGCGGCGGATTTGCCGTAGTTCCCGAAGCGCTGAAGCAACAACGCGATAAAAAAATTGAAGAACTGAAGAAAAAACTGGAAGACGCGCAGGCTTACCTGAAAGCCAGAGAAGCGGCGGCCAATGATAAAACTTTGCCAGTACGAGCAATTGAGCTTGGCTTTGAAGCGCTGATTCCCGTGCTCAAAGGTGAAGTTCCTGTGCTGGTCAGCGCCAATGGAGAAAGAGAAATTAAGGGCGCACTTGAACTGGCGGATAAATTCAAGCTCAAACTAATTATCAGTGGCGGCGATGAAGCCGGAAAGCTGGTGGCGCAACTGAAGGAGAAAAATATTCCGATCATTTTAGGTGGCGTGTTGGAATTGCCCAATGCCGAAGATGACGCCTACGACGAAGTTTATGCGCGGGCGGCAGAATTTAGCAAAGCGGGCATAAAATTCGCCTTTTCCACCAGCGACACCTCCGCCAACGTTCGCTTGCTGCCGTATCACGCCGGAACCGCCGCTGCGTTTGGTTTGCCAAAGGAAGAAGCGCTGAAAGCCATCACCATTTATCCGGCGCAGATTTTTGGTGTAGACAAATTGGTCGGCAGCATTGAAACCGGAAAAATTGCCAACCTGATTGTGACTGACGGCGATCCGCTGGAATTCCGCACGAAAATTAAGTTTATGTTCATTAACGGCAAGCAGGTAGACCTTGCAAATAAGCACACCCGGCTCTATGAAAAATTCAAGGATCGGCCTTAGGGCAACTTGACCGGATTTGCCCCGTAAAATAATTCTACTTGATTGATTTCGCCAAAACGATTAGACTTTCAGTCAAATGTTGTTTTCTATTTCTCTGGTAATTCCCAGAGAGCAACCGATAACGAAACGGAATCTTCACCTTAAAAAGCAATTTCGTTTCACATCACCGAACAGTTTCTCTGCTGAAACTGTCCCTGGAAAGAGACGGAGATAATTATGATTAGACAATTCCTCAAAGACGAAAGCGGACAGGACATCGTTGAATATTCACTTTTGCTGGTTTTGATTGGCGCCGCTGCTGTACTTGTTTTGACCGGGATGGGTACAAGTATCGGAAATATATTTAGGAAAATCGAATCTGCACTTAAAGCGGGCGATGAATCAATCGGTGGTACTGCTAGTTAGGGTTTTAAATTTTACTTAGTTTTTTACCATCTCAATCTCAATGTTTGCCCCATCTTTCAAAACGCCAGAAGTAGCTTAATGTTAAATTAGTTACTTCCCTGTCTGCCCCGCTTATTTACGATTAGATTGATTTGCATTTTGTCCGCTGGAAGATCGCCTGTTTTCCCGTGACCCGGTGTTGCACATTTCTGAATCTTTATGCTTGCAGCTAATGGATTTGATTTGCTCGCCAC
>JANMKB010000692.1:0-2645 GCA_031371805.1 Blastocatellia bacterium
TCCAATAATTTAATCCTTGATTGTCTAATATTGAACAGAAATTTTTTTTGGACTGCGCAATGCTAGAGAGTTTCCATTAAGACTCAATCTCGGTTTGCGCAAGGACGCAATCATCTATGGAAAAAATTATGAGTAATCTCGAGCGTGAGAACCTTGCAGTGCTTCCCTTTGAAATAACTCAGCGGCAAATCGCTTTAGCCTGCCACGAGTTGAAACTCGTGGCAATTCATAAAAACACACCCTGAAATTTTCCGAATTATTGCAAAATTGAAAAGAAAAAATATATGGCAAAACAAATAATTTACGGTTCAGAATCTCGTGTCGCAATTTTACGTGGCGTCAATCAACTTGCCGACACCGTCAAAATTACGCTTGGCCCCAAAGGTCGCAATGTAGCGATTGATAAAAAGTACGGCTCACCCACCATGACCAAAGACGGCGTGACCGTCGCCCAGGAAATTCAGTTGCAGGACCCGCTGGAAAATATGGGTGCGCAGATGGTGCGCGAAGTTGCCTCAAAAACTTCTGATGTCGCAGGCGATGGCACGACCACCGCGACTGTGCTGGCGCAGGCAATTTTCCGCGAAGGTGTGAAGACCGTAGCTGCTGGTGCGAATCCAATGGCCCTGCGGCGCGGCATTGACAAAGCTGTTGTGCGTGCCTTGCAGGCAATCAAGCGCCTTGCCAAACCTGTGTCAGGCGAAGAAATTGTTCATGTCGGCACAATTTCCGCCAATGGCGATGCAGCCATCGGCGCAATGATCGCCCAGGCAATGGATAAAGTCGGCAAGGACGGCGTTATTACTGTCGAAGACTCGCAAACGATGGAGACGACGCTGGAATTTGTCGAAGGGATGCAGTTTGACCGCGGCTTCCTCAGCGCCTATTTTGTGACGGATACAGCGAAGATGGAAGTCGTGCTCGAAAACCCGCTAATCCTCCTGCACGAAAAAAAGATCAATTCCATGAATGACCTGTTGCCGTTGCTCGAAATAGTGGCGAAGAAAAACAAGTCACTGCTGATTATCGCCGAGGATATGGAAGGCGACGCCCTCTCGACACTGGTCATCAACAAATTGCGCGGCACGCTCAAAATCGCCGCCGTCAAAGCACCTGGCTTTGGTGATCGTCGCAAAGATATGCTGGAAGACCTTGCGATTTTGACCGGCGGTCAGGTCATCAGCGAAGACATTGGGATAAAACTTCAGAAGGTTGATCTGGAACATTTGGGACGCGCCAAAAAAATCATTATTGATAAAGACAAAACGGTCATTATTGAAGGCAAAGGCAAGCCCGACGAAATTGCCGGTCGCGTGAAAACTTTACGCACGCAGGCGGAAACCACGACGGGTGAATATGACCGCGATAAATTGCAGGAGCGCTTAGCCAAATTAATTGGCGGCGTCGCCGTCATCAAAGTTGGCGCAGCAACCGAAATGGAAATGAAGGAAAAGAAAGCCCGTGTTGAGGATGCAATGAACGCGACACGCGCCGCTGTTGAAGAGGGAATTGTGCCAGGTGGCGGAGTGGCTTATTTACGCGCCGCCAAAGCGCTGGATAAGTTTAAGATTTTCCCCAATGGCGAAGGTGATGCCGACGAACAAATCGGCGTCAATATCGTCAGGCGCGCATTGGAAGAACCGCTGCGACAAATCGCGCAGAATGCCGGAGCGGAAGGCGCCATCATTGTGGCAAAACTTCGCACTGAAAAAAATGAATTAGTAGGCTTCAACGCCGTCAACGAAAAGATCGAAGACCTCGTAGCCGCAGGCGTTATTGACCCGGCCAAAGTCACGCGCACAGCGTTGCAGAATGCGGCTTCGATTGCCGGATTATTACTGACAACAGAAGTTATGATTGCGGACTACCCGGCAGACGATCCATCTGCCAGCGGCGCAGGCTATTAGTTGCTATGGAGTGTTGTGTCGAGCCGCAGCACTCCATATTTTACGGATTCATCGCACCATGATTTTATGTGAATTATGCAAGCTTCAGGCAACTGACAAAAGTTGTTCCTTAGCGCTTAAGATACCGGAAAAGATGAGATGCCCGGATTTTACGCCGGGGATTGAGCGTTTTTGTGCCACGCCGGAAGATTACCCAAGAAAAGATCAGGCGTATCAGATGGCGCTATTTTTCGGCTTGAAGGGGAAAGAACTTAAGCGCGTACAAGCGATGTAGGCGAGCGATTGCAATACCGGTAGGTTCCACCATTCGTTTAATCTGCGTCGTCACAGAAAAAGTTAGTTTTGCCAATCCAGCCTACCCACTTCGCTACAGCAGCGAGGCTTCGTTTTTTCTACTCACCTATTTCTTCATTCAGCAGGTTATTCGAATCATCTTTGCCCCTGAGCAGCGGCAAGCGTTTGTACGATTCAATCATCAGCTTTAAGTAGCTTTCATCTGACAACCGCTCGTCGTTTTTCAAGTGAGATTACGGATATGGTTCATCAGGTGATTACGAACCAGCTTTTCAAACTGCGCTTCGCTTTCGTAAGGCCACCACAAGCCTTCTTTGGGAAACTTGTCTCTGAATTCAAGCACCTGTCCCCACTGATACGCCTCAGCCTTTGAGTTTGGCGTGTAGGGTTTCTGATTGAAATAGACGAAGATTTGCGGACTCTGTTTTTCTTTCCACGCTTCAT
>JANMKB010000704.1:0-4516 GCA_031371805.1 Blastocatellia bacterium
TACGAGCCGCCGCGCAAAGATAAGTTTTCAAGCTGGCACGTGTCGCATCAAAACGCGCAGGTTTTTTGAGCAGTCCCAAAAAACAATCCTGGGTAATTTCTTCGGCTAACTCGATTGACTGCAACATCCGGTAAGCGAAGCGAAAAACACTGTCACGATGGCGCTCATATAGCAGACGAAACGATGGTTCATCGCCGTGTGCCGCTGCGTTCAATAGGCTTTCGTCAGTCATGATTGAAGGCGCGCAGTCAGACACAAAAACCAGCAACTCAGTTTGTTCAAAAACGAAGTCCAAAATTTTTCAAGTCCTGAAAGTTAAGTAAAGCGTTCTCACAAGGCGATCAAGCTGGCACTTAGCTTAGCTCTGTTTATTTATTACCGAAAGCGGGAAAAAAGATACGGCAGGAAAGAAAAAAAGTTATCACCAGGAGTTAGTTTCGGGTTTCGAGTTGACGAATTATTTGGTGTCCTCGAAACCCGAAACCCGAAACTCCCATCAACGATGCGCTGCCCGCTGATGACCGGCATTGGAATGTTGCCGCACGGCGTCCCATTCCAGCACTTGCCGGGCACGGCGATTTTCATAGGCCGAACTCAGCGTCGCGCCTAAATCATCATCGAACAATTCGGATTTTTTACGCTCACCGCGCATCGTATCCATAATCGAAACGTATTCGATGACTTCTTCGATTTCGTTGTCGGTCAGATGATCTAATGTAAAGGAAAGTTTTTCCCGGTTGGTTAGTTGCTTAGCCATAATTACCTCCAATGGCAAGCGACCCAACCCGAACAGGCGAGACGGTCAACTTGCCGTCGTGAATGAGCGCTCAAGGAGCGCGAGTGGTGTTTTCATAGCAATCAAAAGTAGTTGCTCCAATGGTGAATTTGAATCGAATCGTACCTTTGTTTTCAAAAGGAAAATGCTTTTTCGGGATGAACACGGAAATCATAATACAAATAATGGGCAGAGGAAAGTGAAGCTGTGAAGGCGGGATTACGAACTGCCCTACTCGCCAATCGCAAAATAAAACAATAATCGTTCTGCCCTTAATATCTTTCCGGTTTGGATCGTCTGAAAAATACCTGCCAGTACCGTGATTGAATTATTGCCATCTAATTTGGCCGCCAGATTTTCAGCGAGGGCTTTTTCTTTTCGCAGCACGAATTCCCCTTTGAATTTGTAGCTCCTCCCGTTCCTGTTAGTCGTTCTGAACTGGAAGTGTCGCCCTTTAAGTTGATAGCGAAGATGCGCGAAATTTTGCCAGGCAGAGTTGTTGCTAACACGTAATGTCACATATGCAGGAACGGTTTTGCCAAAGGGAATATAGTTCGTGAATTCAATCCATCGGACGTGAGAGAAATTAGGCTCAGAAGGTTTCGGAAGATAATAACCAAAAGGGTGGATGACACCTTGAGCAAAAATATTTTGTGCCCCTATTAGCGAGGCAAAAAGAAAAACGAAGGAACTGGAACGAGAAGGCTGGATACGCATTTGATTATATCCTACGCTAACGTCACTTTATTGGTCGCCTTTTCACGTGTGCGATCAAAATACATTACTTGTCCGCTGCGATAGGCATCAACGCCGAGCCGAATCGCTACCATGGCTTTGTAGCCTAAATCTGCATCGAAATGCACAGCTTCCAAACCGCGCACGGCATTGATGAAATTGCCCTGATGGCTCGTAGTCCAGGGCTTGCCTTTGTATTCGACGTTTGTCTCGGCGTCCAGCACCAACTCTTCCGTGTTGTATTTTTTCTTGAACTCGTCACGGTAAGGTTTTTCGGGGACGACGCGCACTTTGCCTTCGAGGTAAACCGTGCCCTTTGTCCCGCGAATTAATTGCGGCTGACCGTTCGCAAAGCCAGTCGCGTTCAGCATCGAAGAGCCAATCAAAATTGCATATTTGCCGGGAAACTCTACGGAGGTGAAATACGTGTCGGGTACGTCGCGGATGTCGCCGTCTACGGGTGAATAAATGCCGCCGCCGGCCATCACGCGGGAAGGAAATTCAGGGTTGCCAATCGCAATCATAATTGGCGACAAGCGGTGATAGAACAGATCCGTGGCGATGCCGCCGGAATAATCCCAATACTTGCGCCAGCGAAAAAATCGGTCTTTGTCGAACGGACGTTTTTTCGCGTAGCCCTGAAACGCCTTCCAATCAATCGTCTTTTCGTTGGCTTCGGTGTCGGGGTCAATCGTGTAGTAATTCCATTCACCAATCGGCGTTTGCCGCGCGTAACTCGTTGAAGCCCACAACACTTTGCCGATGGCTCCTTCGGCAATCAGGTCGCGGGTTTTCCAATACTGAAGCTCTGACGCGTGCTGGCTGCCGACTTGTAGCTGCAATTTTGTCTCGGCAACTTTACGCGCCAGATCACGCGCTTCGTCAATCGTGTACGTCATTGGTTTTTCGAGGTACACGTGCTTGCCGTTGTTCAGCGCTTCGAGGGCTTGCCGCGCATGCCAATGATCCGGCGAAGCAATAAACACCGCGTCAATATCTTTGCGTGCGCAAAGTTCATGGTAGTCGTGATGAATGTTTTTGTCTTCGACGCCGGTTTGTTTTTGCCCACGCTTTTTGTGACTGTCATAAATGTCGCAAATGGCTACGCATTGCACATCGCCCTGATCCTTCTGACGCTTGAAGGCGTAATTTGTGTGCGATCCCATCCGTCCGCCCATGCCGATGAAGCCAAAATTGATGCGATCATTCGCGCCCAGCACGCGACGTGTCGAAGTATCAATTGCCGGAGCTTCGGTGATGATTTCGGATTCGGCTTTGATAAATGTTGAGCCGGTAGTTAAGGCGGCGGCTCCGAGGGTAGATTGTGCGATGAATTTGCGGCGCGAAGTTTTATTTGCCATGCCAACCTCCTGAGTTGATGAACTGTAATTTGGGTCAGGTTACGCGAAAAACTCACGCCCTGCTTTCCAGCGAAATTTGTAGTATTCGGCGATCAACGGAAAATCTTCGTTGTCGGAAATAACGATAACGTTGTGTTGTTTGGCGCTGACGACGATCAGCACATCACAGATGATGCTTTGTTTCTTATCGTTGCTGAATTTGGGCCGATGACGGTCGGGACGGTTGCGGCTCTGGTCACTCAGGATGTGGTTGAGAATTTGCCCGGCGGTGTACCAGGCGGTTTCATCAGGCACCAGCAAGCGTTCCTGAGTTCGATAATATTCCATTGTGCGGCGTTGATACTGCAAATCCGCTTTGCCATTTGCTACCGCTGTCAATTCTTGCAACACGACTGCCGAGAGATAGCCTGGCAACTTTCCCTTGAATTTATGTTTGTAGCCTGGATACACCGATGTATCAAACAACACTGTTGCGAATTTCAAGTACGCCGTCTCCTTTTCTTGCTCAAGTTTATGTAAGCCGTAAGCGCGAAGAGATCGTGCAGTTCGACAGGTGTCAGTTTATCTAACCCGTGCTCACGATCTTTTTCCGAAAGAGCATCCAGTCGTTTCTTCAACTCCTCAACGTCTTTCCAGCTTTCATCGTGTGAGCCATTCGTTGTCCCATTTTGCTTAGTCATAAAAACTACCTCCACCGCAATTGTACAAGATGGCGCACCGGAACTCTATTCGCAATTCAGGACAATTTTGCCGAACTGCCCGGCCTCTTCCATTCGTTCGTGCGAAGCGGCGGCATCGCAAAGCGGGAAAATTTTATCCACGACTGGCTTGATGCTGCCGTCTTCGTAAAGCTTCAGCATCGCGGCGAATTCTTCCTGCGTGCCCATCGTTGAACCGCAAATATCTAACTGCTTCCAGAAGATGCGGCGCAAATCAACTGTCTTCGGCAGGCCTGTCGTCGCGCCATACAACGCGATGCGTCCGCCGGGTTTGATGAATTCGATGCACTTGGCCAGCGTTTCACCGCCCACGCTGTCAATCACTACATCCGGCCCTTCGCCGCCAGTCATGCCGACGACTGCCTGCGCCCAATCCTGGGTTTTATAATTCGCACCACCATCTGCGCCTAATTCTTTGGCGCGTTCGATTTTTTCATCGCTGCCGGAAGTCACGAAAACCTGAGCACCGAGTTTTTGGGCGATCTGCAAAGCGAAAGCTGAAACGCCGCCGCCAATGCCTGTGATCAGAACTTTGTCGCCAGCTTTGACGCGGGCGCGCGTGACGACGGCACGATAGGCTGTCAGCCCGGCGAGGGGAATTGCCGCCGCTTCTTCCCAACTCAATTCTTTGGGTTTGGGATGGCAATAATCAAACGGCACTTTGACGAATTGCGCGTAGGTTCCGTCTTCGGGCAGGCCCAGAATATGAAAATATTTGTGCTGCACACGCGGATCATTGCCCCAATCCATGCCGGGATTGATAACGACCTGTTGCCCCATTAATTCTTTTGGAACGTCATCGCCGAGGGTGACGATTTCACCCGCGCCGTCAGAGCCGAGAATGATTGGAAATTTGAGTCCGGCATACATTCCCTTGCGAATCCACACATCGCGGTGATTGAGCGCGGCGGCTTTGAGCCTGACTA
>JANMKB010000709.1:0-20166 GCA_031371805.1 Blastocatellia bacterium
GCACGAACGCGGACATCATTACCCTTCACAACTTTCCGGCGGCGAACAACAACGCGTAGCCATTGCCCGCGCCTTTGCCAATGAACCGCCGATTCTGTTAGCCGACGAACCAACCGGCAATCTCGACACCAATAACGGCACACATATTTTTGATTTATTATTGAAGCTCAATCAGGAACGAAAGACTACACTGGTGCTGGTAACACACGATCAGGGCTTGGCAGATATGGCAGATCGTAAAATTTCATTGCGCGGTGGCAGCGTAGTGGAAGATAAGATGAAGAGTTCGCCATTGTTAGTTCACAGTTCGCAGTAAAGACATTACCGCGCCCGGTATAGTACTGCGAGCCGTAGCGAGCCGGGTATCTGAAATATAAAGCATCTCTTCTTTGTTGCTTTATATTCCAGATATGCTTGCTGAAATACTTCCGGCTTTTTATACAAATATCTCCGCTTGAAATTTTTATCGAATCCAGGGAGGAGGTTGCGGATGCAGTGATGTGGTAAGATTTTTCTGCAATGAAAAAGAAAACAATGAGAACCATTATCACAGGTGGAGCGAGCGGCATCGGACTCGCCACAGCAAAATTACTGCACACTCGCGGAGCCTCTATTTGCGTTATAGACCTCAAAGCGGAGGATGAATTTTTCAGCAATGACAGCGTCTTTTTCATCGCTGCAAATTTAGCAAATCCTGATGAAGCCGCCGCCGCTGTGGAATCCGCTTCCCAAAAAATGCAGGGCGTGAATGCGCTGGTGAATAACGCAGCAATCCAACGCTACGGCAAAGCGGACGCGACTTCGATTGAATTGTGGAACGAAGTGTTGGCGATTAATTTGACGGCGGCGTTCACGATGTCAAAAGCCTGCATCCCACATTTTCGACAAGCGGGTGGAGGCGCAATCGTCAATGTCAGTTCAGTCCAAGCGCACGGCGCACAACAGGGCGCAGCCGCCTACGTCACCAGCAAACATGCATTATTAGGGCTTTCCCGTGCCTTAGCCGTAGACCACGCCGCCGAGGGAATTCGCACCAATTGTGTTTGCCCCGGCACAGTAGACACGCCGATGTGGCGCTGGTCAGTTTCCCTTGATCCAAATCCAAACTCCGTGATTGAAGCCTGCGAAGCGATGCACCCCATCGGACGCATCGCTCAGCCCAGCGAAATCGCCGAAGTCATCGCCTTCCTGCTCAGCGATCAGGCTTCGTTTATCAACGGCGAATCTGTTAATGTAGACGGTGGATTGTGGGCGCTGATTGGCGGCGCTCCGAAGAAAAAATAAATTCACTTCTGCGAACAATGTTCTTCTTTACTTTTACTGCCAAGCCAAAACCTGGAACCCGTAAAGCCAAATCATTTGGTGGTGGGCATATCAATTGCTTGATAAACTTTAATTTGGTAGATGGCGCAAAATTACTGGCAAAACATTACATAGAAAAAAGCGGTTGGCTTGCTGTCGCAAGACAGCGGAGAGGTGGATTGAGAAAGAAGATTATCAGTCACCAGAACAGGCTGAATATTTTCTGGAAGCAGAAGAGGCAGGAGTATGTCTTGTATTTTATACCTGGTCATTAGAGAAGTAACATTATGCGTTTTACAAAATATTCCAAATGGTCGCCGGAGGATTGGGATGATCTGAGCTTACAGGATTTGATGGATGCGCTTTCTGACTTTTTGCTGGAAAGCGGATTCAATGAACAGATGGAGCGCAACATGCGCCGCTGGCAGCGCGGTTGGGATGATTTTGATAATCAGGAATTCAATCAATCAAAAGACCCGATGCAGGCGTTACGCGATGCGATTCGGGATGCGCTGAAAAATTCCGGTTTGCTCAATCAGGAACAATATAATCAGCTTTTCGATTACGAAGGAAATCCGCTCAACGAAAGCGTAGAAAAATTAATTGATAAGTTAATCCAACGCCTGATTGATGAAGGCTATTTAAAAATCGAAGCTGAAGACGGCATCGAAATGGGCGACGAAGGCGACGGCGAAACTGACCGCACGAATTTTAGAAATTTGCAGGAACAAGGCGAAACCGAAGATTACCAAAACGTCCGCATCAAATTTGAAGTCACCGACAAAGGGCTGGATTTTCTGGGCTTCAAAACGCTCAAGCATTTGATGGGAAGCTTGGGCAAAGCTTCGTTTGGTCGTCACGATACAAAATTTCTCTCGACTGGCATTGAAGCCCACGAATCATCAAAGCCTTATGAATTTGGCGATACGATCAACCTTGATGTAGCCGCTACGTTGCTGAATGCGATTGGGCGCGAAGGTTTGGGGCTGCCGCTGAATCTTGAATATAAAGATTTGATGGTGCAGCAATCCGAGTATCAATCTTCGTGCGCGACCGTCGTCATGCTGGATTGTTCACACTCGATGATTCTTTACGGCGAAGATCGTTTCACGCCCGCCAAGCGCGTCGCCTTAGCGTTGTCGCATCTGATCCGTACGCAATATCCCGGCGATAGTTTGAAGTTGATGCTGTTTCACGACTCCGCCGAAGAAGTCCCGCTCTCAAAATTAGGCAGCGTGAAAGTTGGCCCATATCACACGAATACCTGCGAAGGCTTGAAGCTGGCGCGGCGCATGCTGATGGCGCAACGCAAAGACATGCGGCAAATTATTATGATTACGGACGGCAAACCGTCGGCGTTATTTGTCGAAGGCGATGCGTTCAGCCTCAGCCGCAAAAAAGGCGAAAGCGAAGGACGCAGACTCTATAAAAATTCGATGGGACTTGATCCGGTCATCATTGATGCGACGCTGGCAGAAGCCGCCGCATGCCGTAAATCCGGCATCATGATCAATACGTTTATGTTGACAGATGATTATTATCTGGTCGAGTTCGTGAAGAAATTGACCGAGATCGGACAGGGCAAAGCGTACTTCACGACGTGCAATAAATTAGGCGAATACGTGATGATGGATTTTATGAATGGGAAGACGCGGCGGGTGCGATAGTGTTTGAATAGGATGAAGAAAAAGCTGCTCTGAATTGGAGCAAACATGGCGTATCATTTGAAGAGGCAAAGTCAGCCTTTGAGTATCCATTGTTTCTGACTTTTCCTGATCCGCTTCATTCGAAGATTGAAATCCGTTTCCTTTTAATAGGGTCGTCAATGATGGGACGATTATTGATGATCGCTTATGCCAGAAGAGATGATCAAATTAGAATCATCAGTGCAAGAAAAGCGACGCCGCGTGAAAGAAGAAAGTATGAAAAAGAAACCTATTAAGATTGTTAACGAAATGGAAGATGACTTACTTCCTGAGTACGATTTGGATAAATTACCGATTATTGAACGTGGGCCAGGACATTACGCAAAATCAAAAATTGTCCAAATTCACCGCGTTACTTTAGAACTCGATGTCGCCAAAATTTTTCCTGATGACGCCTCTGTCAGTCAGGCGTTGCGATTATTAATTCAAGCGAGAGAAATCGGGGTTAAGGCGGCTTAATGTAGTTAGGAAAATAGACCACGGATGACGAAGATGAGGCTGATTTACGCGGAGTAAGAAATAAGTGTTCGATCCGTGAAAAACCGCATCATCTGTATTATCCGTGGTCTATTTTTATTTTCCCTCCAAGCGTTCTTGTGCTTTAATCAAGCAGCCCTCATATAAAATTTCACATCTAAATTGCGTCATGAAAAATCTGATTAGTATTTTTATTTTACTGTTAAGCTTAAGCTGTATCACCGCGTGTCAGGCACAAGTTCCCATCACGGCGCAGCGTCATAACGAATTGCGTGCGGCGCTGGATCGTAATAACCTGACCTCTGCTGAAAAAATCCTGCGTGAATTCCAAAGCAAAAGTTCACAGAGCTTCACGAAAAATAATTATGATTATTTGTTAGCGCGAGTTTTAGATCGCAGAGGCAATACCAAAGACGCTGTTCAAGTGTATCAAAAAGTAATTTTACGCAATTCAATTTTTTCCGGCTATGCGCTCGGACATTTAGCTGAACTTGCGCGAGACGCCAAAGATTTCAAAGGTGAGCAAAATTATTTGTCGCAACTGCTGGGAAAATTCCCTTCGCAAATGAATGCTGAAGCCGCGCGAAAACGTTTAGGAACCAGTCATTTTCAAAATGGAAATTTCGCTGCCGCGATTTCTATGCTGCAACCAATCAGCGGATTATCCAATTCGTTAGCGCGTGAAAGCACGGCACGGATCGGCGAAGCGCAGTTAGGCCTGAAGCAGAATTCTGTCGCACGTTCGACGTTTGAATCGTTACTGAATGGCGGCAAAGATGACGCGAGCTTACGCGCAATTATTGGCCTGGATAAAATTGATGCCGAAGCGAAAACGCAAATCACAGAACTCGAGCATTTGCGCCGCGCTCGCGTCCTCCAATTCAATCGCGCCTTTGCCGAAGCCCGTCCCCACTGGCTCGCAGTTATCAACAATAATCCCGCCAGCACAAATCGCGCCGAAGCTGCGTATGAAACCGGACGCGGCTTTCAGTGGGAAGATAAATTCCGCGACGCCGCAAAATATTTTCAGATGGCATATGACATTAATCCCAAAAGCGAAGAAGGCGAGCAGGGATTTTATTACGTCGGGCATTGCTATCAATACTTGAATGATGCCGACAAAGCCGTAGCGCGTTACAGTGAATTCATTCAGCTTTTTCCGCGCAGCAAATTTTTCGGCTACGCTTATCTGAACGCGATTGATTCGTTCCGCGCCGTCGGCAAAACAAGCGAAGCGTTGGATTGGGCGCGACGGGCGCAAGCCGAATCTCGTGACCCGTTTATTCAGGTCACCGGATTATTTCAGCAGGCGCGCATTCATCTTTCGCAAAATGATTTTAGCTCGGCATTAGCTGATCTGACTGCGCTGCGAATGCGCAACCTTGGAGCGCGTGGATTAGTAGCCGGAACCAACATCACCGAAGTAAATTTCCTCCGTGCGCTGTGCCTCGAACAACTTGGACGCTTTGACGAAGCCATCAACGAATATCTGACTTTCACTGAAGGTCGCAACGGCGCGACAGGGTATTACGGACAGCGAGCCACAGCACGATTGCATGAACTGGCTGGCAATCAACGCGCCAATCGAATCGTCGCAACGAAGCTCGTCAGCTTCATCACCGCCGCCCGCGAAGCCAATACACAGGGCAACGCACTCGCCGCCAAAGCTGCTGCAAATCAGGCGTTGCGCTTAGTTTCGGATGACGCGACGCGCAATGAAATGCTGAATATTTTGCGAACGGCTTACACGAAATTACCTGGCTACGGACGCGTTCCAGTGTACACGTTGACGCCAGCGGGACGCCAGAATCCGCTCAGCGATCAGGAGCCTGCGGCAACTGGAAACGATTCACGAACGCTCGCCAATGAATTTTTATTTTTAGGCTTGTACGACGAAGGTGCGCCCGTGTTAGCTGCTTCAGGAATGGTCACGGATACGTATTCGCTCGCCGCTTATTTCGAGCGCGGTGACAACACTTCACGCGCTTTGAATTTCATCGAAGGGCAATTCAACGGCGTCCCTGATGATTACCGACCGGAGTTGATGCCACGCGCTACGGCGGAATTGTTGTACCCGAATCCGTACCACGACGCGCTAAACAAACACGCCGTATCGCGCAATGTAAATCCATTTTTTGTGCTTTCAATTGCGCGACAGGAAAGCCGCTTTGATGCAAAGGTGAAGAGCTTCGCCGCCGCCCGTGGCTTATTGCAATTCATCACTTCGACTTCATCAGAGATTGCGAAGCAATTGAACCTCAACGATTTTGAGCAGGATGATTTATACAATCCGAATCAGGCGATTTTGATCGGCTCGCAGTACATGAAAAATCTGTTTGATGAACTCAAACATCCCGCCAATGTCGCCGCCGCTTACAATGGCAGCGAGCAATCCGTCCGCCGCTGGGTCGCCCGCAGCAAATCCACCGATGTAGACCGCCACGTCATCGAAATCGGCAAACGCGAAACGAAAGATTATGTGTATAAGGTGATGAATAATCTGTGGGTGTATCAGGCGTTGTACGGGAAGTAATTGTTAGGCGGCGGTTTTCCCTTGGTTGATGGATAGTTCAGGCTCCGCCGGCTCAGTTGGACTCAACCCTTTGAACAAAAACCAGAGGCTCAATGCCATTTCGAAGAGAAATATGGGCATGTCGAACGCCCAAGCGTTAACAGTCGCGTCGAAGCGTGGGAAAACGATGAAAGCAAAGCACAGAACACGCACCCACGGAGGAGATCACACCGAAGCCGGCCAATGCGCGTCTCAGCTTGTGTCCAGAACCTTATTTTCTCATATGTTTCTTTGATTTTTAGTACAGCTTTGTTCATTCTCTTATTATTGCACACTTTTTATCGGTAAATGGTATTAGAATCAATGGCTTAGATAACAATTCCAGCGTCCAGCACCAACACCCAAAGTAACCTTGTAAGTCGTTAAGTTATGCATTCGTAATCGGTCTGATAAGATGTGGTACCGTTTTAGTCCGGCCCGCACGTGTTCTACTACAATTCGCTTACTAGCCAGTACTTTGTTGTCTACTTTTTGTTCCAGTGTTAACTCTTTCTTCTTTGGTTTCTTGTGCGGGCTAAATAGTTCTTTGCCACTATAATCTTTCTCTATTCCGACAAAACCTAAGAGGTCACAAGTCAACCCGGCTTTCAGGCTCCACAACGTAAAGTAGCATAACTCTTGCTCGGACTGTAAGCTCGGCGTCTGGCAACTCTCAGCCGGGCGTTGTGCTACGGTTTGACCATAGAATTCCACGGAGCTAGTCGTAACCAAACAGCGTAACTTCTCCAACTTGGCGGGAGTCGTACCTGTGGTCGCACGCCCCTTTCGTTCGGTGCTGAGGTCGGCGATTTGTAGTTTCATAAGGCTCTTTTAGCGATGTCTGCCAAAAGAGGCAAGTCCAGGAAAAACAAAGTCTTTCTCATCGCAACAAGTCTAATAATTATCAGAAAGGATTTAACCTGTTTCGTTCCGGCTGATTTTTCTGTATCCTCATGGCATACATCATTACAAAAATTTTTGGAGGATTGATGCTTAAATATTTGCTGCTCTGCTCGGTCCTTTGTTTATTGTTAACGACTACGGTGTGCGCTGAAATGCGCAGGGACGTTGAATTTGCCAAACCAGATGGTGTCAGCCTGACGCTTGATGCCTATGTCCCGGATGGTAAAGGCCCGTTTCCGACCGTCATCATTGTGCATGGCGGCGGCTTCAATCGCGGTGACAAACAAACTTTTGTGCCACCCTTATTTGAGCCGCTCACAACCGCCGGATTCGCATGGTTCACCATTAATTATCGCCTCTATCCACAGGTGCAGTTTCCCAAAAATGTTGAGGATGTCGAAGCCGCAATTCGCTGGGTCAAAGCGCATGCCAAAGAATACAAAGTTGACTTAAAACGCCTGGTGTTAATGGGCGAATCTGCCGGCGGAGCTTTGGTGTCTTATGCCGGAGTCCGACATAAACCTGACACTCGCGTCACTGCCGTCGTTGATTTTTATGGTGTGCACGATTGGGAGTTACGGTTGGAACAGGAACGCGCCGGACTGGTCGGCCCCAGCATCTGGCGGGATGCCTTCAATATCCCAAAAGACGACGATCCGAATTTCAAAAAGACTTTGCGTGAGGTCTCAGCGATGACTTTCATCAAAAAAGGTTTGCCACCCTTTCTGCTGATTCACGGCACAGACGATAAACAGGTGAATTATCAGCAATCCGTCGAGTTTCAAAAGCGGATGAAAGCTGAGGGAAATATTTGTGATCTGATCACAGTCGAAGGCGGCCCCCACGGCATGGGCGTCATCACAAAATTTCCTGAGACGAAAGTAAAAATGATTGCGTGGCTGAACAAAACGCTTCAGATAAAACACTGAACCAGGAGGAAACGGAGAGGAGCGAGAAGGCGACAGGGCGATCAGGTTTGCTCGTGCCGCTTCGCTTTTTCGCCCTTTCGTCCCGTCGCTCTTCTTGTGGCTTCGTGGAGGAGAAATGTCGCTATTGCTTATCTCTGCTGCCTGGGATCAAGCCATTCGCGCAAGCCGTCGCCGACAAAATTAAAAGCCAGGACTGTCAGCATTACGGCAATGCCAGGAAAGATCAAAAGATGTGGCGCATCGCGCAGGAAAGGCCGCGCATCGTTGAGCATTGATCCCCAGCTTGGCGTCGGTGGCGGAACGCCCAACCCTAAAAAACTCAGGCTCGCTTCAGCAAGCACAGCCCCCGCCATGCCTAAACTTGCCTGCACGATTAACGGTTGAATCGAATTCGGCAGCAGGTGAAAAACCATAATGCGAAAATCGCTCGTCCCCAATGCCCGCGCCGCCGTGACATAATCATACTCCCGCACTTTCAGCACCTGCCCGCGAATCAACCGCGCATACCCGACCCAGCCAATAATCGAAAGCGCGAGAATTAAATTTCTCAGGCTTGGCCCTAGAAAGGCGACCATCCCAATCGCCAATAACAGGCTGGGAAAAGAAAGAAACACATTGAATAAAAAGCCGGAGAAAAAACGATCTATCCAGCCGCCGTAATACCCGGAAACCGCGCCAATCATCATGCCCAGCAAAGCTGAAATAAATACCACCATTACGCCAACCTGCATCGAAACACGTGCGCCATACAGAATCCGCGAAAGCACATCACGACCTAGATCATCCTGACCTAAAAAATGTTCGCGTGAAGGTTGATAGCGCTCTTCGCGGCTCTGGCCGGCTTTGGCCGGATTTTGCACACGCGGATCAAACGGCGAAATTAATGGGGCAAAAATCGCCACGATGAAAAATATCCCGATGATGATGAGTCCGAATTTTCCTAGTCTATTCATGCGGGGATTTTATGATTTCAAATCTGTGTATGAGCATTCAGACCCCGTCGCTACGGCTCCGGGTACTGTACCGCGAAATTCCTACTCAACCTTAATGCGCGGATCAAGTAAACGATAAGTAAAATCCGTCAGCACATTCGCTACGATATAAGTCAGCGCAATCATCAAAATGCAGCCCTGGACGACGGGATAATCACGCGCATTGATCGCATCTACGGTCATCCTGCCAAGTCCGGGCCAACTGAAAATTGTTTCGGTGATAATCGCCCCGGCTAATAAGACTCCGAACTGCAAACCAAGTACGGTGACGACCGGGATCAAACCATTTTTCAGGACATGCTTATAAATTACCTGGCGCTCGCTCAAACCTTTGGCACGTGCTGTACGCACATAATCTTCACCTAACTCTTCGATCACGCTGGAGCGCACCATCCTCGTCAGGATAGCGGCCAGGGCTGCACCCAAAGTTAAGGCAGGCAAAATCAAAGTCTCAAACCCATCCCGTCCGCCGACCGGCAACCAGTTTAATTTCACGGCAAACACATAAACCATCAGCGGGCCAATCACAAACCCAGGCGCACTGATGCCGAGCAAAGAAACTACCGATGCGACGTTGTCTATAAGTTTTCCCTGATTCGTTCCGGCGGTCACGCCCAATGGAATCGCAATCAAAATGGCGACGATCAGGCCAGCAAAAGCCAGTTCCATGGTCGCGGGATAGCGGCTGATAATTTTCGCAAACACATCTTCGCTGGAAACCAGACTTTGCCCGAAATCGCCGCGCACAAGGCCGCGCCAATAATTTACATATTGTTGCGTCAGCGGCAAATCAAGGCCGAGCTTATGCCGCAAATCCTCCATCTGTTGTTCCGTAGCGTTTTCGCCGAGCGAGTTGCGCACCGGATCGCCGGGGACAATGTGAATGAGTAAAAAGACGAGGGTGACGACCGCCCAAACCACCGGCAGCACGAACGCCAATCTCTTCGCCAAAGCAAACAGGACATGCATAAACAGGATGTTAGCAGAGATGCGGTTAACGGGCTAGCCCGACCTGACTGAAGTGAATGAAGGTTATTTCTAACTGGTATCTATGCCGGCCGTAATGGTCAATGTAATCCTTCCCGAATTGATCCTGATAAATCATGAGGCTGAGTTCGCGGATGTATTTCAACCGTCCGGGAAATCCGCTTCGGTGGCTTTCTGGTTGTTGCGTTCGTCACAGACTTCGGTCACCAGTCCGCCTGCACAAGCCTGCCATCTCCATCACTATAGCCTTTCTTTGCACAGGGATAGTTATTCCAAAAATCTTTTCCACGGCGGCGTGCAAACGACGAGCGATTTGAATTACCTGGCGGTGCTCATTATCTTCGTTTGCGTGGATGCCCAATATTATCGGTGCCGAATGTTCCGATCCCTTTTAAGGTGAACGAAAAGAGGAAGCGGTTCTCATTGCGTAAGCCAGCCTTGAAGGTATAATTTTGGAATTGAAAGCCGCAACAATCCCACGCATAACCCCCGGTCGTGATCAGGTTAATGTAACGCGGATCACGCGGGCTGCCATCGAAAAACTGATTGCGAAAATCATAGATAATTGTCAGTCCGCCATACGGCCCCTTTTGATTATTTCCGGCAAAAACCGAGGTATCCATTTGATTGCCAGGAAGAGTCGTCGGATCAAAGCGTGTGCCTGTGACGGGAACTTTGCGGGTAAAATACCACGACTGGCTAACCTGATAAAATCGGCGGATGACGCCGCCTGTCACTGATAAATCGCGCAATTCAGCTTTTTCAGAGTCCACATCCATTTTGAAATCCGCAAACGTTAAATTACTGGGGCGAAATCTGGCTTTGACATTGAGCGGCGAAAAATCTTTGCGATACCCCAGATAGGCAAATCCTGATATAGAATTGGCGGGTGAAAACTGATTACGCTGCCCCTCTTTCAAGGCTCCGCCAAAGCCTGGGTCAAAAAAATGTTTTTGCGCAACGGTTAGTTCCAGCCATTCGTGCGTTTGCGTCGGCTTACCGTCAGGGCCTGGTCGTTTGACAAAAAAGCGATTGGTGATGCCGTATTCAATTTCATTGGTTTCGACAATTGCGTCACGATCATCAAAGCGAATGGTGTGATCAAAATCGTCAATGCCCACAATCCGGTGGTACGCAATAAACGGCTCAATCAGGTGTTTGAATGTTGGCGTTCCATCACTTTTACGATACACCCGCGCAAACGATGGCAAGCGCACATCAAGGTTAAAATCCGCGTAGTTGCGCAACAGATTTTCTCCTGTTACCTGTTGCGTGACCGGATTCAGACTGTCGCTGTAAAAAGTCGAACGTAAGCCCAGGCTCGGTGTGATTGTAAAACCTGCGACTGGTTTGAGCGGAAAGGTAAAGTTAGGGAAGAAATCAATCCGTTGCGAAATATTCGGCGTGCGAAAACTTGTCGTTGTGTCGCTCGAGATAGTTCGTTTCATTCCCTCCAATGCGGATTCAAAAGAAAAGTAAATCGGAATTGCTTCAGAGATTCGCTCATTTCGTTTATTCAGTTCAAAGCTGGGCAATTGGCGGGTTTTGATAATTTGATTGCCGGCAAAAATACTTTGCTCATTGACGAGGGCATTAAAGCTATAGGCTCCCCAATTTTTATTCACATAAATCTGCGAACGTTCTTCCGGTGAAATCGCCTGTTGCGCATTTTCCGCGAAGACCTGACGAAAGGCTAAGTTTGAAGTGATGTTGACATCCGCCACGGCGACGAAACCATTTTTGAAATATTGCACGGCGTCGGCATAAAAACTGCTGCCACCCTGATTCGGTAATTTGTTGCCAAAGGCATCGGTTTTGGGGCCGAGGATGCGGTCTTTGACTAAAAATGAGCCAATGGCGATGCGCGAATTTTCGTCCGTGCGAGCGCGAAAATCGAAGCCGAAGCCGATGCCGCGTTTCGAGAAAATATCAGTTCTGACTAATAAATCCGCGCTCTGTCCCAGGGTTTGATAATAAGCCGCATGGAAAGTGCGACCTTTGATATTTGATGAGCCGGAAGTCGGCAGCAGAAATCCCGAAGAACGATCTTTTTTACTGATGGAAACTGACAGATATGGCAAATAAAAGACGGGGAAATTTTTAATGCGGAAAAGCGCATTGGTCATCGTGGCGCGATCATCCACGCGAATGCGCGCCCGCTTTGCCGTAAAGCTCCATTTCGGAACCGGCTCCTGACAGGCCGTCAGCCGGACATTTTCCATAGTAAAACTTTCTTCCCCGGTTTTGTCAGTGCGTGTAGCGTCGGTAATAATCGTCGTTCCATCAGGTGTGCGGTCTGTAAAGGCCGTGGATTTAAAGAGCGTGCCGCGTTTGGTTTCAAGGTTAAATTCGATCCGTTCCGCTGTGACCGATTGCCCCTGCTGCTCAAAAAAGACATTGCCTTCGACCGTTACATCATTAGTCGTTTTATTGAACGTCGCACGATCACCAATCAGGGTTATATCGGAGTAAGTCAGGTGAACGTTGCCCGTATAAATGACGACGTTACCTTTGCCTTCTTCACTAACTGCGGTGACGGTCAATTCTTCATCAGCCTTGACGGGCAAACGCGCGATAACATTGACCTGCGAACCCGGCACAGTCCTGCGTAAAGCGCGGCGCTCCTCTTCGGCATCGCCGATAGGGTTTTGCACTTTTCTTTCGACTTGATCCGGTTGCTGCGCAAAGAGAGAACTGGCAATTAGTAATAGCAGTAACGCCCCGGCGGACAGGGAGCGAAGGATTTGACGAGTCTGACTAACCAGGCAAAATAGGCGAACCATTTATAAATAAACTCAGGATAAATAAAACAGCGCAGATTATGGATTAGTTATTCTTTTCGCTGCCACTAATGCTGGTAAATCCTATCACGGCGCTGATCAGATGTGTACCGCTAATCTTATGGCTGAATTGCTGGTTGCCTGATGAGCGAAATGCAAAAGCGATTCCTGGTTTGCGGTATCGTTTCATTCGTAGTACAAATCTAACGCTTTACCTGCATCGAACAAAAGCTGTTAGGATTTAAATAAGTTCGGCAGGAGACAGGCACAAGTCCAAAACAAATAAATAAGCATTAGCAAAGGAAATCTTTAACATGAAACTCCCCACAACCGGAAGTTTGTTGCTGAAGCTCATGATTTCACAAGTAGCTCTCAGTGGCATCGCTCTGGCACAGGAGGCTTCCACCGCCTCCTTACAACAACAAATTATTGAAATGAAAAAAGCCGTCGCCAGTGCCCAAATGGCGGGCGACAATGCGTGGATGCTGGTGTCGTCCGCTTTGGTGCTGATGATGACGGGGCCGGGGCTGGCCTTGTTTTATGGTGGCTTGGTGCGCCGCAAAAATGTGCTGACGACAATGATGCAAAGCTTTGTCATGATGGCTGTCATCACGGTGATTTGGGCCTTGTTTGGATACAGTCTGGCCTTTGCAAAAGGCAATGCATTCATTGGCGGGTTTGATTATTTGTTCATGCACGGAGTCGGTGGCGACCCTTCTGTTTACGCCGCAACCATTCCGCACCAAACATTCATGATTTATCAATTGATGTTTGCAATTATCACGCCGGCGCTGATCACCGGAGCTTTTGCGGAACGCATGAAATTTAATGGCATGCTGGTTTTTTGTACGCTCTGGGCCATCGTTGTTTACTTTCCCCTCGCTCACATGGTTTGGGGAGAAGGAGGATTGCTGAATGCAACAGCAGGCATGGGCGGCAAATTTCCGGTGCTGGATTTTGCCGGAGGAACGGTCGTCCATATTTCATCGGGCTGTTCGGCGCTGGTATGTGCGCTTTATTTGGGCAAGCGCGCCGGCTATCCGAAGATGCCGTTTATGCCGCACAATCTGGTGTTAAGCGTCATTGGCGCTTGTATGTTGTGGGTGGGCTGGTTTGGATTTAATGCCGGTAGTGCGCTTGGCTCGAACGCCATTGCAACGAATGCGTTTGTGACTACACATTTTGCAGCGGCGGCAGCGGCAATTGCGTGGCTGGTGATTGAATGGGCACGGCTTGGCAAGCCTACTGTGTTGGGAGGTATTTCCGGTGCGGTCGCGGGCTTGGCAGGTGTGACGCAAACCGCAGGTTTTGTGACGCCGATGGCGGCATTAATTATCGGTGCGATTGCCGGAACACTATGCTTTTTTGCTGTCACTGAAATGAAGAAGCGACTTGGGTATGATGATTCTTTGGATGCTTTTGGCGTCCACGGCATCAGCGGATTTACGGGAGCCATACTCGTTGGTGTTTTCGCCAACAGCCTCGTCAACCCGATGTTCAGAGATGCGAAGGGGAACCTCCTGCCGAGTGGATTGCTCGAAGGCAATAAAACGCAATTAGGTAATCAAATCATCGGAGCTTTGATTGCCGTTGCCTTGAGTATGATTGGTACTTACATCCTGCTTGTACTGGTTGATAAAGTAGTTGGATTGCGTGTCTCCAGTGAAGAAGAAATTCAGGGACTCGACCTGACGCAACACGGCGAAGAGGGCTACAACTTCGACTATGATGTAACTACCAGCAGCATGAGCGGTTTGGGGTATGGTGCGGCGGCGGATGCGCTTTATCACGCTGAACAGGGTATTGAATCGTAATTTTTATGTAGCGCAAACTTTCCAGTTTGCACTACATTTCAGAAAGAAAAACATGAAAAAAGTTGAAGCTATTATTCGCCCGCATTTACTCGAAGCCGTTAAGGAAGCGTTGCAGGCGCAGGGCATTCAGGGAATGACCCTCAGCGAGGTCAAAGGTTTTGGTCGCCAGAAGGGACACACCGAAGTTTATCGCGGCAGCGAATACACGGTCGAGTTCGTCCCCAAACTAAAACTGGAAGTCATCATTGATGATGATGTACTCGATAATGTGATTGATGCGATTTGTAAATCGGCACGGACTGGAAAATTCGGCGACGGCAAAATCTTCGTTTTCAATGTCGAGGAAGCCATCCGTATTCGTACAGGCGAACATGGCGAACATGCAGTTTGAGGCTTCCTCAGGCAGAAGCCCGCACACAGTAAGGATGTAAAAGTATCCTTACTGTGTGCGGGCTTCTGCCTCATACCCGATGAATTTTGCCTGACTGCTTAAGCTGCTAACTCGTGATTTTCAAACTGCACCCGCAAAACTTTTTTATCGAATTTTCCGACACTGGTTTTCGGAATTGCCGCCAGGAAAACTACATCATCCGGCAACCACCATTTCGCTACTTTGTCGGTCAGAAATTCCAGTACCTCAGCTTTGGTAACTTCTGTTCCCGGCTTTTTGACGACACAGGCCAGCGGGCGTTCCTGCCAGCGCGGATGATTGATGCCGATGACTGCGGCTTCGGCGACATTGGGCATCGCCATAATGAAATTTTCCATGTCTAATGATGAAATCCACTCACCGCCGCTCTTGATGACATCTTTCGCCCGATCAGCAATTGCCGCATAGCCTTCCGCATCAATTGTCGCGATGTCACCTGTGTCAAACCATCCGTTTGGGAAACGATCCGGTGCTTCGACCTTGTAATACTCACTGACGATCCAGGGGCCGCGCACCAATAATTTGCCCATTGCTATTCCATCGTGCGCAACTTCGTTGCCGTTTTCATCTTCGATGCGAAGTTCAAGCCCCGGCGACACGATGCCACAGCGTTGCTTCACATCCAAAATCTTGTCCCGCTCCCAGTTCGCCATTTTAGGTTTGATTCTGGTTGTCGTGCCAAGCGGCGAAGTTTCAGTCATGCCCCACGCCTGCACAAATTCAATGCCGAGATTTGTTTCCAGCCAGTCAATCAATGCACGCGGCGGCGCGGAGCCACCACACACCATCGTCTGCAAACTGGACAAATCATATTTGCCGGGATTAGCAACAATTTCATTTTTCACGCCCAGCCAGATCGTCGGCACACCAGCGGTGAACGTAATTTTTTCGTCCTGAATCAACTGACAAATTGTCGCGCCATCCATCGTGGAGCCGGGAAAAACCTGCTTCACTCCCAGCATGCAACCGATGTACGGCAAACCCCAGGCATTCGCATGAAACATCGGAACCACTGCCATCATTGTGTCTGAACGACGAATACCCAGATTGTCCGGCAGCGAGCTGGCAATGGTGTGCAAATAATTCGAGCGGTGCGTATACAGCGCGCCTTTGGGATTGCCTGTCGTCCCGCTCGTATAACACAAACCCATCGGCGTATTTTCATCCAGCTCAGGCCAGGCAAATTCCGGCTTTTCTGCCGCGAGCAGGGTTTCGTAATTATGGGCTGGCGCAAGCATCGTCTGAAATTCTCCGCTGTTACTCAGCACTACGAAATGCTTCACCGTCGTTAATTCAGACGCGATTTTTTCCAGCATCGGAACCAAATCTTCATCCACAAAAATCACTGAATCTTCAGCGTGATTGATCACGTATGCAAGCTGATCAGCGGCGAGGCGCAAATTCAAAGTGTGCAACACCGCACCCATACACGGCACGGCGTAATAAAGCTCCAGATGACGAAAGCTGTTCCAGGCAAGTGTGCCGATGCGATCACCCTGTTTGACGCCCAGGGTAGTCAGGACATTGGCAAGTTGTCGGGCGCGGGCGCCAATTTGCGCGTAATTGTGACGATGCACGCCATCGCGCATTTTTGAGACGATTTCAGTTTCGGGAGCAAACAGATCTCCGCGTTCCATCAGAACTCTCATTGTTAACTGAGTCTGCATCATGGTCATTGGTGGCTTCTCCTGTTTGGTGCAAGCGGCTGGCCTGCCTGGTTATTCGTTGTATCTATAGAGAAAATAACCCCGTCGCTACCACTCCGGGTACAGTACCGCGAGCCGTAGCGAGCTGGGTTCTCCACGGTACAGTACCACGAGCCGTAGCGAGCTGGGTTTCATCCACATCCTTGTAACGCTGCGTAAATTATCATTGCCTGAAAATTGCGACAAGGTATAGTGTGACACTTTTACAACAATACGTCGGACAGAAATTCGATAAACAAGGCAAACTCTACTTGAGTTAAAGGTGAATAAAATCTTTTGACTCAGAGGTTGCCTTGTTTATCAAACAAATTTTAGATGGCTTGAAAGGCATGCACAAGCCGCAATTGAAATTCTTAACTGTTCTTTTTACGACCATTTTCGTCTGCGGAGCGCGGCTTAACTTTTCTTCCCTGGCCAGACATTCCGCCTTAAACGAAAAGACGTATCGGCGCAGCTTTCACCGGGTGTTTAATGTTAGTCTGCTGAACGAGGCCAGCCTCCCGCTCGCATCATAGCCGTTTGTCAGCACATTCCCGTTCGGATCGGTAATTGTTTGTACGCCGCCTGTCTGGTCTATCACATACACAAATTTTTCAGCGATAGTGAGTTTAAATTTCGTTGGATTGATGAGTGTGCTGGTCGCTACGTCGTACAGGTCTACGTTGCCCAGTACGCCATTGCCGCCTGCGACAAAGAAATCCGTATGATTGCGCGGTTTCAGCGTCCCCCCGTTCGTCCCTGCCGTCCCTGTGATCTGCGTGAAGCCAATGGTTCCGCCCGCAATCGGCACGGCCTGCTGCTGCGCCGGATTTAGTTTGACCGTGAATTTGTAAATCCGGCCATCGGGGAACGTGAGGCTGACTTTGCGGTTTTTCAGCGCCTGCAACCGATACGTCGGAATGATCCCGCCAGAACCAAACTGTGTCCAGTTCGCACTCGGCGCACCCGTCACCGTGTGGAGTGCGTATGCCAGTTGCCAGTTGGCAGTGAGCGGTACTCAACAATGATCTGTGGATTATCGACAGGCGTTTTCTGCCTGGACAGCGCCCAGCCGTTGAAGGCAAAAAGCTGTGTGCCGGAGGCAATCGTCGCGGCGAAGGCGGCAACATTTATATCCTGACGCAGTTCGGCGCTGGCATTATCACCCGGCGCAAAATATGTATTACCCGTAAAGGCAGCAGGGAAATTATTGGTGCCAGCAGTAGCCTGCGTCCAGTTCCCGCTCACTACATTCCAGTTCCTGAGTTGTCTGCCGACAGACTCAGCAAATGCAGCAGACCATTGCGCCAATACTTTAACCAACCGGAAATGAACAGAGAAAATGCACGACGACAGGAAAAGAGGGAAAAACGTAGCGAAGCTCCAGGACTTGATTACATTGCAGGGAACACCGTGTGCCATGGCAGGCACGTCGGCGCAAAAAGATTATCGGCCTAGCAACGCCAGGACAATCAACCTGCAATACGGATGGCTTTGACTCTGTGATGGCTGGGAAGGAGAAATCGGTGGAGATTTCATTTCTTCGAACACCGTTACATTAGGGAAGGAACACCATATTGCTGCGACAAGGAAACAAAAACTTAGTAAAAAATGGTTTCCCTGCACGGCTGTCCAGTCAAACTTCTTTGGTGCTCGCAGTCAGTGTGTGTGCAGATTAAAGATTAAATCTTCGCTTCTATTTTTGAGCAGGCACAGCACGGCTGGGCTGGCGGCACTCGAACCTGCACCAAGCGCGACAGAAACAGCGGCCAAAAGGGCGTGCAACGTTGCTTTGCTTCCTCTGTAGGGCAACACTTACCTTACCAACTTTGCCAACTTTTCCCTTCGTCAAGCGGTCAGCAGCCTCGCTCGCGCTGGCTGCTCGCAGGCAGGATACCTGCGTACCCAGGCTCGGCTCGGCCCAGTCTATTCAGTTTCAATCGTTATTTTCGGGTCTGGAGTTAAGGCAGGTGGAAGTGGTGGTTCAAGGCTTTTATCGCCATTTTTGAAAGAATTATTTAGCGCGTTAATTTGCTCTTCCTGCGAGGGGGGATTAAAGCCTGGATAGCTGACACGTTGATGGTGAATACTTGTCAGGGTCGCAATCAGGCTTTCGCGGATCGTGTTCAATTCCTGTAGCGTCACATCACTTTCGTCAAATTGTCCGTCCGCGACAATATGATCAATAATCTTTTTGATGATTGCGCGGATATATTCTTCGGAATGATCCTGCAAGGAACGAACCGCAGCCTCAGCACCATCCGATAACATCACAATCACAGCTTCTTTCGTCTGCGGTTTAGGGCCGGGATAACGAAAATCATCCGGGTTGACAGTTTCACCGCGCGCTTCCGCCTGTGATTTCGCCTTGTGATAGAAATAAGCCAGAATGCGCGTGCCGTGATGTTGCGGAATAAAATCAATAATTTGTTGTGGCAAACCCGCGTCCTGCCCCAGCTTGATGCCGCGCCGCACATGCCCCGTGATGATGCGCACGCTGTCACAGGCAGCAACATTATTGTGCGGGTTTTCCATCCCATTTTGATTTTCAATATACATTTTCGGCGCGGCCATTTTGCCGATGTCGTGATACAGGCACGCTGTCCGCGCCAGCAACGCATTCGCGCCAATTGCTTTGGCGGCGGATTCAGCCAGCGTCGCAACAATAAAGGAGTGATGATTTGTCCCCGGCGTCCTGATCGCTAATTCGCGCAGCAAAGGGTTATCCGCATTCGATAATTCCATCAGCTTCATATCCGTCATGACTCCGAACGCAGATTCATACAGCGGTGTCACCAGACTGGCGATGGCGGTCGCTTGCAAGGCGCTTAATAAACCCAGCACCGCGCTGTTGAGCGCAATGCGCCCGGTCAACGGCTGATTCGCAATTAACGGAACCAGTAAACTCATGACGATATTTGCACCGCCAATAATCGGGATTGCCAGGGAAATAGCATTGCGGGTGCGATAACGTTCAATGCCTGAAATTGCGGCGACGGAGCTGATTAACGAATACCACGCGGTCGCAATTCCACCATCTGTCACCATCGCCACAAATAATGAAACGATGAAGGCGGAGAGCAGCGCCAGTTGCGAGCCAACCAGCAAAGACAAAATCAATGTTGCGGTCGCAAACGGGATCGCTAATTGAAAACCGAAAATGCCGTCGTACTTGTCCATCTCTGAGCTATGGCTCAACATCGTTGCCATAAAGCTTCCGGCTCGCACTAAAACTAATTGAAATAAAATTGCTGTCCCTGTTACCCAGAAGGTAGTTTCCAGCGGCAGGCGTAATGAACGGCTCCGTTCAGATGCCTTGTACAACGCAAAGAACATCGCGGCAACGGTGACAATCATGCCGGGAAAACGGCGCAGATCAAGCCAGGCAGAAATTGAATTGTTGGAAACAAGGAAGGCCGTCGCAATGACTAAAAGTGCGAAATTAATCCAGAAGCGAACTCTTTCCGGGATATGGTGGATGAAGTTAGAAACTGCCTGTTCCGCTGCGTTGGGCAAGCGGAGTAGAGTAACCAGCCAGAATCGTTTACCTTTGACATTCATCGGTGGCAAGAGTGTAAGCCTTGTTCTAAAACAAAGCTACACTTGAACG
>JANMKB010000720.1:0-2551 GCA_031371805.1 Blastocatellia bacterium
CTCAAAGAAATCATCACTGAAAAAATCAACATCCCATTAATGAAGGCAATAAAAAAGTGATTGTCTTCACAGCGTTTTCTGATACGGCATCGTATCTATACGACAATTTGCAAGCCTGGGCCAAAAATGAATTTGGCTTAAATCTCGCGCTCATCACAGGCTCGTATACAAAAACCACCTTCGGGAAAAACGAATTCGGTAACATCCTGACGAACTTCTCGCCGCTCTCTAAACATCGCGCTCGCAAAGCCCCAATGCCGCAGGAAGGCGAAATTGACCTGCTGATTGCAACCGACAGTATTTCTGAAGGACAGAACTTGCAGGATTGCGATTTTCTCGTTAATTACGACATTCATTGGAATCCCGTCCGCATCATTCAACGCTTCGGGCGTATTGACCGGCTAGGCAGCCAAAATAAACAAATTCAATTAGTGAATTTTTGGGCGACAAAAGATTTGGATAATTACATCAACCTGAAAAATCGCGTCGAAGCTCGCATGGCGTTAGTAGACGTGACCGCGACCGGAGAAGAAAACATTCTCAACACCGAACAGCTCGAAGACCTGATCGAAGAGGATTTGAAATACCGCAATCAACAACTCAAACGCCTCAAGGAAGAAGTGCTTGACCTTGAAGAAATGAGCGAATCCGTTTCGCTGACAGATTTTACGCTGGATGATTTCCGGCAGGACTTAGTCAACTTTCTCAATACCCACAAAGAAGAACTGGCCGCCGCTCCGATGGGGCTTTACGCCGTAGTTCCCGCGCCTGCCGCGAATCATCCGGCCTATCAAAACAAGACTTTTTCCGCACTGGAAAAAAGTACGATTCAGCCCGGCGTAGTCTTTTTTTTACGACACAAGAGCGATATTGAAGCCAGCGAAACTGTGAATCCGTTGCAGCCCTTTTTTCTGGTGTACATCCGCGCTGATGGCACGGTGCGATTCAATTACACCAATTCCAAACAGATTCTCGAAATCTTTCGTTTATTATGTGAAGGTCACACCGAACCGTTTGCAGACCTCTGCAAAATTTTCAATCAAGCGACCGACAACGGCAGTGAGATGACGACTTATTCTGAGTTAATGAAAAAAGCCGTCGCTGAAGTCACCAGCGTGTACAAAAAACGAGCCGCTGCAAAATTGACATTAGATCGTAATGCCGTGATCGCCCCGCGCAGTCAGCAGATCAGCAGCAGCGCAGATTTTGAATTAATCACCTGGCTAGTGATTCAATGACTGGAAGCCGACTGGAGCGCACGCGTCTCGCTTGCCGCGAGCGCGTGCAACGCCGCTCGTGTGACGTGGCGATGAGGGCGTGTGATCGTCAGGGAATTTTCGGTGTGAGGTTCGTTTGCGACGCTGCGCTGGCAAACGGCAAGCGGGGACGCTTGCGCTCCAGTCCTTAAAATTATGCTTGAAACAATCCAGACAATTCTCAAAACATTTTCTGCCGGTGACCTTTCTGCGAAGGCACTTTCATTTTTTAAGGCTCTTGGCTATGCCAGCGAACGCCAGCAACCACTCGACGAAAAAACGTTTGCGGGCTTTGCTGCTTATCTGAACGATGAAATTAACTTCAGCGAAAAGAATGCGCTGGTGCAGGATTGGCGTTATGTAGATTTGCTGTTTCAGCTCACGGAATCAGAGCTTAACGAACAACAGGTAATGTTCCAAGGCACGGGCATTGATGATCGCATCACTTCGTATTTATTTTTTGCCATCGAACTGACCAACGATAATTATAGTCGCACTGCGCTCAGCCAAATCACCCGCGAAGTCAACAAGGTGTTTCCAATTCCGGTGATGGTATTATTCAAATACGGCGAATTGCTGACGCTTGCCATCATTGACCGCCAACCACATCTACGCGATGAAGCCAAAGATGTTTTGCGCAAAGTCACGCTTATCAAAGATATTCGCGTTGCCAACCCGCACCGCGCTCATCTGGAAATTCTTGAAGATTTATCGCTTCCGAAACTCAGCACTAAATTTAATCTCAGCAGCTTTCTGGATTTGCATCAAGCTTGGCAAAAAGTTCTCGACACCAAAGAACTCAACAAACGCTTTTTCAAGGAATTGGCAAACTGGTATTTCCGGGCGGTGGACAACGTTACGTTTCCCGCCGATGAAGAAAAAGACGAAGCGGTGCGCAACGCTACCAGTGTGATTCGGTTGATTACGCGGTTGATGTTTGTTTGGTTTTTGAAGGAAAAAGGCCTGGTCTCAGAGAAGCTGTTTGATGAAAAATATCTGCGGACAATTCTAAATAACACGGCGCAGAACCAGGCTGAAGCCGGGACTCTGAACGACAGCACCTATTACAAAGCTATTTTGCAGAATCTGTTTTTTGCGACGCTCAATTCCAATATGGGCGAGCGCAAATTTATTGCGGAAAGCTCCGGCGGCAGAAACAATCAGCATTTTGTTCACAACGTTTTTCGCTATCAACAAGCCTTCAAAACACCCGAAGCGACCATCAGCGAATTGTTCGCTCCGATTCCGTTTTTGAATGGCGGATTGTTTGAATGTCTCGACAAAGAAACTGACGC
>JANMKB010000011.1:0-9918 GCA_031371805.1 Blastocatellia bacterium
CCCGATCAACGGCGTCAACAAATCTTCGCCGCCGTCCGAACGCTCCGGCGTAGCGGTCAGGCCAAGTCGAAACGGCGCAATCGCCAATTCTGCGGCGTAGCGATAGACGCTGCCTGGCAGGTGATGGCATTCGTCAAAAACGATCAGACCGAATTGATTGCCGAGCCGTTCCATAAAGCGAAAGGCCGAGGCATATGTCGTGATCGTGATCGCGCCGATTTCAAAATAACCGCCTCCAATCAAACCAATTTCTGCCAGAAAACTGGCTAAAAAAATGTCATACCACTGATTCATCAAATCCAGTGTCGGCACAATCACCAGGGTCGTCCGTCCGGTCAATTCAATCGCCATTTGCGCGACAAAACTCTTGCCTGCGCCTGTCGGCAAAATGACTACACCGCGTTTACCGCTCTGTTGCCAGGCCTCAATTGATTCCGTTTGATAAGGGCGCGGCTCGACTTTGAGGTCAGTGCGGAATTGAAACTCCAGATATTTTCGGGCTTGATCCTGATGCGGGATTTTTTGGCGGACAAGCTCCGTCAGAATTTGGCGATACTCAATGGCCGGAGCACGCCAGCGCCGCACGCGTTCATCCCATTGAAATGCTGATGGCACTGGATCGCCCTGCGCTGCGCCTTCCAGCACTAATGTTCCCGCCTCGAATTGGAGAATGAATTCCATAAAAATTGCGATTGCCCCACCCACTACCGCAGGTGGTACTAACTTTATCAATCTATCCTGTCCTGACTGGTCATGGCAATGAATGCAAGATTGTTTCGTTTGTCATAACTGAGTATTATCAGGCGTCACAGAAAAAAATATGACTGCCAAAATACAATCAACCATTAGCCCCATTGACGGCCTGATTTACGCCGAGCGTGAACTTGCCACCAACAAACAAATTGCAGCCGCGCTTGCCAAATCCGTTGCTGCACAACGCGAATGGAAGCGTGTGCCGATTGCTGAGCGCGTGAATATTTGCCGCCAAATGCTGGTCTGGCTGGTCGAACGCGCAGACCAGCTTGGCGAAGAATTGACGTGGCAAATCGGCAGGCCAATTGCCTACAGCCCGTTTGAAATTCGCCGGGGCTTTGCCGAGCGTGTGAATTATTTGTGCGACATTGCTGAGCAGGCGTTGAGCAATATTACCATCGAGCCGAAAGAAAATTTTCAACGCTTCATTCGTCGTGAACCGCTTGGCACAGTGCTGGTGCTTGCACCCTGGAATTATCCGTGGCTTGCTTCGGTGAATGCGATTGTGCCGGCGATTTTGGCGGGCAATTCCATCATTCTGAAAATCGCGCCGCAAACTCCCCTCGTCGCCGAACATTACGCCGAAGCCTTTGCCGCAGCGGGTTTGCCGGATGGCGTGTTTCAATTTCTGCACATTGACCATGAGCAGGTTGCTGTAGTTATCAAAGATACGCGCATCAATTTTGTTGCGTTCACCGGCTCCGTCGCCGGAGGTCACGCGGTACAACGTGCGGCGAGCGAGCGCTTCATCGCTACGGGGCTTGAATTGGGCGGAAAAGACCCGGCGTATGTGCGACCAGACGCACATATTGAAGCAACGATTGAAAATTTAGTAGACGGCGCGATGTTCAATTCAGGTCAATCGTGTTGCGCGATTGAGCGGATTTATGTGCATCAGAATGTCTACGAAAAATTTGTCGAAGGCTTTGTCGAATTGACGAAATTGTATCGGCTCGGCAATCCGCTTGATCCGAATATCACCCTGGGGCCGATGGTGCGCACAGAAGCGGCGGACAAAGTGCGCGAACACATTCAGGACGCGCTGCATCGTGGCGCGAAGGCCTTGATCGCCCCGACACTGTTTCCCGAAAATCAAAAAGGTACGCCGTATCTTGCGCCCCAGGTTTTGATCAATGTAGATCACAACATGCTCGTGATGTCCGAAGAATCTTTTGGCCCGGTCGTGGGCATTATGTCGGTGCGAAATGACGACGAAGCGATAAAATTAATGAACGACAGCAGGTATGGATTGACGGCTTCGATTTGGACGAGCGATGTTGCTGCGGCGTTGCGGATCGGTGAACAAATTGAGTGTGGGACTTTTTATCTGAACCGCTGTGATTATCTTGATCCGGCGCTCGCGTGGGTCGGAGTGAAAGATTCAGGGCGCGGATGTACGCTGTCACAATTGGGTTTTGAGGCATTCACGCGACCGAAGTCATTTCATTTACGGCTTTCATTATGAAAATTGGCCTTCTGCTTTGCGATCACGTCGCCGCACGCTTCCAGCCTATTGCTGGTGATTATCCCGAAATGTTTTCAGCCTGGCTTGGGCGGTGCGCTCCTCACCTTCACCTGAAATTTTTTGATGTTTGTAATGGGGAGTTTCCAGCTTCGCTTGATGATTGCGATGCGTATATGACGACAGGATCAAAGCATTCAGTTGATGAAGATGTGGCGTGGATTCAGGCGCTCAAAAATTTTGTACGGCAACTTCACAAAGCGAAAAAACCTTTTATTGGAATCTGTTTCGGACATCAGATACTGGCTGAAGCATTGGGTGGCAAAGTCACCAAATCAGCACAGGGCTGGGGCATTGGTGTGCACAGAACTGAAATTATGCAACCTGAATTGTGGCTGCAACCGTCACAACCAGCTTGTCATTTACATTACATGCACCAGGATCAGGTGCAACAGTTGCCGGACAATGCTGTCATCATTGGGCAAAGTGAGCATTGCCCCATAGCGATGTTGCGCGTTGATAAATTCATGCTGGGCATTCAGGCGCATCCTGAATTTACGAATGCTTACAGCGAAGCTTTATTGTTGGATCGAGTCGAAAGAATTGGTGCTAAGCGGGTTGCGACAGCCAGAAAAAGTCTGACGCAAAAAACTGATGAAGACATGATCGCCAAATGGATCACTGCAGTTATCGAACAAAATCAGCCAGCAGGCCTGAGTTATTGATTCCCGCCTGCTGGCTAAATGTTCCGCCCGTCAGCATTGGCAGCGAAAAGCGATAGTAACGTTCCTCGTAGTTGAATTAAGCACCTGGGCGGGATTAACAAGCTGGACAAGATAAACAGGCCGATGAAGATGGGGGTTGCTGCAACCCTGTCACTACTTGTTTTATTTTGCTTACCTGCTTAACAGGCACACGCACCCTTACTCCGGCAATCCGACGCGCCGCAGCAGGGTGCGGAAGCGCGGATCATCACGCAGGCTGTCGAATTTCGGATCAACTTTCAGATACAACGCCAGATTGCCGCTGCGATCTTCATAGGCTTTTTCAAGCGACATCAGTGCCTGTTCTTTTTCACCAAGTCCGGCATAGATCGTAGCGACATCATAAGGCGAGACATATCTTTGCCCAGCGATCTCCTGTAACTCTGCGATTATTTTTTGTGCCTCGGTGACCTGGCCCGACACAGCGTAAGTATGTCCGAGCGAAGCCAGAATCAATGGGTTGTCATTTAACAGGCGAGCCTGGTTCAATTCGGCAATGGCTTCACTAAACTTGCTCTGTTGCGCATATGCCTGGCCAAGGGACAGGTGCGACCAGCGTGACTTGGGTTCCACTCCAATCGCCCGCCGATACTGTTCGATGGACTGCTCAGATTGATGCGCGAAGTAAAAAGAATGCCCTAACCCTAAAAGGTTAATGGCCTCAAGCGGGTTGAGTTCCACCGCCTGCTTCATTTCTGCCTGGGCTTCGTCAAACCGCCCCACCGCGATCAAGTACCAGCCATAGATTAGATGCGCTACATCATCTTTTGGGTCGAGCGCGATGGCTTGCTTAAATTCGTGCTCAGCGCCGATCCAATCCCATTCATACCGCATTTTAATAATGCCCAAAGAAATGTGTGCTGAAGCGAATATCTCGTCTCGCTGCAAAGCATTCAAGGCTGCCGTCTTTGCTTTGGGCATCGTTTCCCGAGGAGGAATATATAAATCGGAAAGGAATATCCAGGCACCGGACAGTCCGGCGTAAGCGGGGGCAGAGTTCGGGTCTAGAGCAATGGCTTGATTGAAGTATTGAATGCCCTTTTTGGCCTCATCATCAGTCAACCTGTTCAGGTAAAAATCGGCCTTGAAATGTAGCTGTTCAACTGCGGCTGCTTTCTCCTGCCCCAGGTACTGCCAGCGTCCAACACCGACGAAAATAGTTACCAGGAGGGCAAGAACGCTCAAGCCTGTCTTAGCGCGTTTACTGCGGCCAACCCGATGTTCCCGCAAACCTCGTAAATCCGTCAGCACATCCTTCATCGTTTGATACCGCTCGTCCTTGTTTTTACGGAGCATCGTGGCAACGATTCGTTGGAGTTCGTCCGGCACGCCTTCAGCTAAGCGTGCAAACGGCTGCGGTTCGGCGGTTATCAAGTTGGAGAGAGTTTCCGGTATTGAGCTTCCGGCAAAGGGCGTTCGTCCGGCAATCATTTCATAAACAAGCGTGCCAAAACTGAAAATATCCGTTCGCTCATCAACCCGTTCGCCTTTCGCCTGTTCGGGCGACATATAGTTGACTGTTCCAAAAATCACGCCTTTCCCCCTTTCGTTTTGTTTGAGCGTTGCTTCTTCCCCACCGAGTACGGATTTGTTTTTCTGCTCGACGAATTTTGCCAGACCGAAATCCAAAACTTTCACCAGACCGTCAGGGCGGATCATAATGTTTTCCGGTTTGATGTCACGGTGAACCAGATGCGCTTCGTGTGCCGTACAGAGCGCGTTGGCAATTTGCATCGAGATGTCCAAAACTTCCGACAAAGGCAAAGATTTTTCTTGGCCAATCTCACGTAAGGTTTTGCCGTTGATAAACTCGCTGACGATGTAGTGCGTTTCGTCCGCTTCACCGATTTCGTAAATCACCAAAATGTTCAGATGATTTAACGACGACGCAGCTTTGGCTTCACGAGTAAAGCGATGAAGATTTGCTTCGTGCTGGCTGAGTTTTTCATTGAGGATTTTGACAGCGACTTGGCGGTCGAGTTTTTTATCTGTGGCCAGATACACTTCGCCCATGCCGCCTTTGCCGATGGGCCGGATGATTTCGTAATGCCCAAAACTTTTGCCTGGTTGGAGTTGGTTGGTGGCGGCTTCCATGACGCCTGCAACTTGGGCAATGGCGGGCGTTTCCATAAAACTGTCGGCACTGGCGAGCGATGACAACAGCGATTCAACTTCGGCGATCAGCGTTTGATCGCCGTCGCAGGAATCGTGAATAAACTTGTGGCGTTCTTCGAGCGGGCGACGCAACGCATCGTCAAAAATCGCTCTCACTTTTTGCCATTTTTCATTCGCCATTTTTTAAGCAAAATAAAGCAGGACTGGACAGGATTAGCGAAGCAACAATGTTGATCGGCTTTTTATATTCACCTTGTGCATTCTGTCAATCCTGTCCAAGTTGGTTTGTTTTTGGCGATTATCTCGTCAATTCACGATGCAGCCAAGCCTTTGCCATCGCCCAATCGCGTTTGACGGTTGATTCGGAAACGTCCAAGACTGCCGCCGTTTCGACCACATCCAAGCCGCTAAAAAATCTAAGTTCGACAACCTTTGCCAACTGCGCGTCCTTATCGGCGAGCCAGTCTAACGCTTCGTCGAGCGCGAGCAAATCGAAATCGGTTGTGCTGACGCTGATCGTCAAAGCATTTTCCAGCGGCAAATCGCTCTGCACGCCGCCGCGCCGGACGCGATGTTTGGTTTTCGCATAATCAATTAAAACCCGCCGCATCATCGTGGCGGCAATGGCGAAAAAGTGCGAGCGGCTTTCCCACGCGACCGCTTTTTGTCCGGCTAATTTGAGATACGCTTCATGCACCAAAGCGGTCGTCTGAAGCGTGTGTCCGCCGCGCTCTTTTTGCAAATAGCGATGCGCCTGCTTGTGGAGTTCGTCATACACGAGTTTGAGCAAAGCGTCCGCCGCATCGTCGTGCCGATTGTCGTTCCAGGCACGTAACTTTTCCGTGATCTTACTGGGCTGAGGTGCCTCGTTCGTCATTGCTGAACCCTCACTGATATTGGGAGTAACTGATTGATCTTCAGGAAATTATGCCCTCTGCATTGAAAAGTCAATTTTAGGAAATTTTTTTGACCTCTGTTTGCAAAAACTGTCGCGCTAGTAATTTAGAGGAACAAAATTTTCAAATGTTAAGGAGAAGAAAAAATGAACTACAAACAACTTCTAAATTGTCTTTTGACAATTACCATTTTACTTTGCGCGCTGACGAATGTTCGAGCGCAGGATCAGGCCGTAGGGGAAGCGATTCTGCCCGGCGAAAATGTTGTATTGCAGTGGAATCGAGTGTTGCAGGAAACCATTCGCACACCCGGCCAGCAGCCCGCGACGATTTTTCCCGTGCGAAGTTTTGCAATGATGCACGCGGCGATGTTCGATGCCGTTAATTCGATTGACGGGTCTTACACGCCTTATTTAATCCAGGTTCACGGCAACCGACAAACTTCGTCGGAAGCTGCCGCCGCGCAAGCCGCGTACGCTGTTTTAGTCGCGTTGTATCCAACGCGGCAAAGCGTTTTCGCCGATGAATTAACCAGCTCGCTCAGCAGAATCCCGTGGCATCGGGCCGCGCAAGGCATCAGGATCGGTCAAATTGTCGCGGAAGCAATCCTGGCAGCGCGCGCGAATGACGGCTGGAACGTCGCGCCGCCGCCTTACGTTTTGCCGCTGACGCCCGGCAATTGGCAACCGACTCCGCTCGCCAACGCGCCCGCTGGTTTTACGCATTATCCGGCGGTCTTGCCGTTTGCGATTGGGTCAGGCACTCGATTTATGGTAAATCCGCCGCCCACGATGACGAGCGAGGAATACACGCGCGATTTTAACGAAGTCAAGGAAATCGGCTCGGCAACCAGCACGACGCGTACTGCCGACCAAACCAAGGTGGCGCAGTTGTGGGCAGGCGTCAATACTCCGACGAGTGTTTTTTTCGTCTGGAATAATGTCGCCCGCACCGTCGCCATTGCGCGCAACCTCAACACCGCACAAACTGCGCGTCTTTTTGCGTTATTCAATATTGCGTTTCATGACTCACTGTTAACGACTTTTACGAGCAAATTTCAATACGGCTTATGGCGTCCTGTGACGGCGATTCGCCGCGCTGACGACGACGGTAATCCGAACACTACGCCGGACGCGAATTGGTCAACGCTTATCGGCACTCCGCCGTATCCGTCTTACGCAGGCAATATGTCAGGAGCCGGTACCGCGCATTCGACGATATTAGCTTTATTTTTCGGGCGCGACGATATTCCGTTTCAGCACACGTGGGAAGGCGCGGGCGGCGCGACGCGCTCGTATCCGGGTTTTACGGCAATGGCGGATGAAGCCGCCAATAGCCGCATCTATGGCGGAATTCATTTCCGCTTCGACAATGTTGCCGGACAATCCGCCGGACGCAATGTCGCCAACTATGTGTTTTTGAATTTTATGCGACCGCGCCACTGAAATTTCAATAATTAGGAAAGAAGCAGGTTGCTATAAAACAGACTCTTCTTGAACTAATAAACATCGTTGGAAGCGAGGCGAAACAGGTGGCTTCATAAACACATCGTCCGTTCATCTCGGTGTTGTTATGTTGGCAGTTTCGCCCGCGTCAATTCAATCGTTCGGCTCTGATCTGCGCGATGTTCGTTAGGATGTAGCGTGCGCCAGCCTGGCGCACGCTCATCGCCACAAACCTTTAGAAGATAACAGGCTACTATGACTACATTGCCAAACATTTCGTCGCCGCAATCCGCGCTTTGTGAGTACGAGAAGCTGATGGGCGCGGCGCGGGAGCGTTTCGCTTCAAGTGCGGGTATTCGGGGGATGCTCAACCCCGACACCGAAGCGCAAACTATGGCAGCCTTTCTACTTCATTTCAGTGCCCTGAGTATCCCTATCACTGAGCCTGTCGAGGGATGGATCCGTCGTGCTGGCGACCGCTGTGCGGCATTGGGACTCAGCGAAATCGCCCGCTCGTTGTACAACCATTCCAAAGCAGAAGCCGGACACCACCAGTACCATATCAACGATTTCACAGCGCTCATTGCTTTCTGGAATGCTCGCTGGTCTCCGCCCGCAAATCCAACCGTCATCCTCGCACATGGATTAACCCCAGGTGGCGAGCGCTACTGCCGCGTTCACGAGGACAACATCGCAGGTTCTAGTCCGTATTGCCAGTTCGCAATTGAGTATGAAATCGAGTTACTTCCCGTGCAATACGGAGCAAAATTCGTTGCGAACTGTGTTCGGTTATTAGGCCAGGAAATCATGACTTGTATGAGTTTCGTCACCTCACACGTGGAGTTCGATGTCGGACACACAAAGTTCAATTCTCATTTTTTGGGTAACTTGATTCTCGAAGATCCATCCCGCCTTGCTCCCTTGGCGGCGGCTGGCGCAAGCGCGCTGGATGCATTCTCGGACCATCTAACGGAATGTCTGGAACTGGCCCTGCAATTCGGGAGGCGGCTATGATCAACTGGGAATTGCACAAACCATCCACCGCCTCGCTGCTCCGGTTGGACGAAATCTCAGAACTTCGCGGACGAGTCCTGTATGAAAATGGGCGGCGGCCCGCCTTTCGACTGCCGACAGGCCGTTTTGCCGATCCAGACCCGCTCGACCAGCATGCTTATCACATTATTGCGCGAAACTGCGGCAAGGCTATTGGCTGCATTCGAAATGTCCCTATTACTGAGGGCGTCACATGCGTCACTGAGCGTTTGTTGGGGCAAACGAAATTTACTGAAATGCTCGCTACTTTCGGCGTCGAAAGGAAAGGCGCGGTGGAATGTGGCAGATGGATAGTGGAGCTTGATTTCCGAGCGTTGCGCATCGGTGTATTGTTGGCTGGGGGCGCAGTGGCCACCGCGCACGCCTTCGGTTTCGAGTTGTTATTCTGCTCAGTAGGCACGCGCGATAGGCAGGATCGCATTCTTTCGCGCCTGGGCCTGCGCCGGGTGCCTGCACTTCCCTCGATCCCAGTTCCAGAGTTCAACGACGAATTGTGCGTGATGTATATCCAACCCGACCGCCCAACGCCTCATTTTGCTGAGTTGATGGCTGAGATGGATGTCGAATTGAAACTGAAGCCAGCAGATTTTGTAGGACACATTATGCAGAGCGTTCTTTAATCTCCTGATTTTCTCACAAAACAGGCAGCAATAATCCACGACTGGACAGCTCAACCAAATTCGCCAGATTGCGCACAAACAGTTGGCGCGGCAATTCGATCTTGCGCAGATGCCACAGCACTTCCGCATTGTTCCAACCGGTGTCTCTGGCTTTGATCACATTCCAGATGGCGATGACATCGTCCACACGACCCAGGCTTTGATCAAGCTCGCCGATAAGGCCAGTGGCCAAAAACGATTTAACTTCGTCTTGCACTGTTGCAAGCAGTGGGTTCACGCGCTCGAAATCACGATGTTGCGGCGTATCCTTGGCTGGTTCAAGCGAAAACTCGGCACAGGTTTTTACGACCGCCAACGGCAGATCGTGATTGATATGCGCGTTCATTCCAGCCAGCGCAAATTGAATTGGTGCAATGTGTGGGCGTTGCCGTGCTTGCAGCAGCGGACGCCACGCGCGCGATGTGGCATCAGGATTACGCTGCCACGCGACAATCGCGTCGAAATAAAGCTGCGCAAAGACGACATCCAGCTGCGCCAACCACGCCGCGTCTTCCCAGTTTGGCGGCACGTTCTGCATGCTTTCCGTGACTTTCAGGTAGAGCAGATTGAACCACTTCAAGCCATCGTGATGGCCGAGCGCCTGATCCAATTGCCGCATCACGTTGATAACATCAGCAATGCTCGAAATCGGCTGCGCTGAAATGATTTGCGCCAGTGTTGCGTCAGTTGCAGAGAGGTTGTTCATACTAGCTTTGCCGGGAGAGGTTGATTATCGTCAGCCCTTGATTTAAGAGTTGCTCGTGCGGTTTC
>JANMKB010000071.1:0-2158 GCA_031371805.1 Blastocatellia bacterium
GACGACTGATCACTGCATACTGACCGCTGACCCAAAATCATCACTCCCTGCAGGAAGGTTTTGTCTGTGACCAGTGACCAGTCGTCAGTAAGCATCTCTTGAGTTGCGTGAAATCCCGGGAAATTTCTAAAATACTGGAGCATCAACAATGTCATCAAATAATGAACTCACCTGGCTTGACGCGACGGCGCAGGCTGAACTTGTCAGAACAAAAGAACTCAAACCCATTGAACTGGTTGAAGCCGCGATTGAGCGCATCGAACGCGTCAATCCACAAATCAACGCGGTGATTCATACGCTCTACGATGAAGCCAGGGCAATCGCAAATAATGATTTGCCCGATGGTGTTTTTAAGGGCGTTCCGTTTTTGCTCAAGAATATTTTCGGCTGGTATGCCGGTGCGCCCAACGATCAGGGTTCAGCATTTGTAAAAGATTTTATTGCGCCGCACGATTCGACTCTGGTGCAGCGGTACAAACAAGCCGGGCTGGTTATTTGTGGAATTACTAACGCGCCTGAGTTTGGAATTTTGCCGACGACAGAACCGCAATTATACGGAGCCTCACGTAATCCCTGGAACCTCAATCACATCACCGGCGGTTCCAGCGGTGGTTCCGCCGCTGCTGTTGCCGCCGGCCTGGTTCCGTTCGCGCACGCCAATGATGGCGGTGGTTCGATCCGCATTCCCGCTTCGTGTTGTGGGCTGGTGGGATTGAAACCGACTCGCGCCAGAAATCCCCTGGGGCCGGATTTCGGCGATGTCTACAGTGGATTAATTGCCGAACATGCGGTGACGCGTTCGGTGCGTGATTGTGCGGCTTTGCTGGATGCCACGGCTGGCGCTGAAGTTGGCGACCCTTACTGTGCTCCGGCTCCGGCGCGCCTATTCCTGCAAGAAGTTGGAGCCACTCCCGGCAAGCTGCGCATTGCGTTTACGACCGCAGCGCCGAATGGCGCAGCTTTGCATCCTGACGTGATCGCAGCGACGCTGGACGCGGCAAAGCTCTGTGAATCATTAGGTCACGAAGTCGTAGAAGCGACGCCCTTGATTGATCCTGAAAAACTTGTGCCGATGTTTATGGTGTTATGGGCGTCGGGGATGGCGTGGACGATTAATGGCTATGCACACATTTTGGGCAAGACTCCTACGCCAGAACAATTTGAGCCGGGAACGTGGGCATTGTATCAAATGGGCAAACAGCGGAGCGCCGCAGAATATTTAACAGCCGTCCAATGGTTGCAGGGCATGGCGCGTGAAATCGGACGCTTTATGCTTAATTACGATGTCTGGTTGACGCCGACGCTGGGAGCGCCGCCGTTGTTGATTGGGGCGATGGACAGCACGCCTGAAAATCCCCTGAACGGAATGCGCGTCGCGGCAGAATTCGTACCGTTTACTCCATTGACGAATGTGACCGGACAACCATCAATTTCTTTGCCGTTACATTGGAATGAAGCGGGCTTGCCAATCGGTACACACTGGACAGCCAAGTTTGGTGATGAAGCAACGTTATTCAGGCTGGCAGCACAACTTGAAATGGCACGACCCTGGGCAGATAAACGACCAGGCGTGAGTGCTTAAGAACCCGGCTTGCTACGGCTTGCAGTACTGTATCCCAGGCGCTGCTGCGCGGTACTGTACCCTGAGCGGTAGCGACGGGGTAATTCAATGCCGGAGGGATTAATGCTGAAAATAGAGCGATGCGATGCAGTGATGTTATTAATACTCAATCGCCCGGAAAAACGAAATGCGCTGCATCCTGAAATGATGCGAGGGTTATTGACGGTTTTAGAAACAATTGCCAGCGATGAAACTCTGATCGCTGTCGTGTTAACCGGGGCTGGAAACAGCTTTTGTGCCGGACTGGATTTGGAACAAATTCTCAGCGTTCCCGTCGAAGATAAGCAGGAAAATCTCGGTCAGGTCTTTGACGTTTTTCAGCAAATTTATACTTTGCCACAACCTGTCATCGCCGCGATTAACGGCCCTGCCATTGCCGGAGGATTTGATCTCGCACAATTTTGCGATCTCCGTTTATGCGTCCCCTCGGCAGTGTTTGGGCAGGCAGAAATCAATCTTGGCCTAACGCAAATGATGTATCCACTTTACAAAACAATTGGGTTGAGCCGCGCTAAAGAACTGGCGATGACAGGCGAG
>JANMKB010000105.1:0-8776 GCA_031371805.1 Blastocatellia bacterium
GGTAAAAATAAGTGTTCGCTCAGCAGCGATTATTCTGACTTCCTGATACAATTACGGGTGCGGGAAAAACTGATCCTGATCGAATCAAACTTAAAGATAACAAACGACGTTCGGCACTGTCAATTTATGGCCGCTGAAGCAGCGAGATTACTTTCAAGCTTAATTTTGCAAAAATGGATTGAGCCTGCGCTCTCTTCCAATCGTCGTATTTGGCCCGTGACCGGGAACCACAATGGTTTCGTCTGGTAAGGTAACAATCCTTGTTTTCAATGAATGAATAATTTGCTCATAATTGCCGCCCCACAAATCGGTGCGTCCAATGCTGCCCAAAAATAATGTATCTCCGGCATACAGCCGCGAGTTATCAGGCGTATGAAAACAAATGCTGCCGGGCGTGTGACCTGGCGTGTGCAGGACTTCGAGTTTAAGCTCGCCTGTGCCCAGTTCATCTCCCTGCTCCAGATAAGCATCTATTTCCGTGGCTGGGGGTTCAATAATTCCCAGCAATTTCGCCTGCATAGGCAGGGCTTCATACAAAAATACGTCACCACGATGGAGATAAACTGGTGCGCCGGTTGCATCTTTCAAGGCCTTAAATCCACCCACATGATCAATATGCGCGTGGGTTGCAATAATATATTTTGCCGTGAGATTATTTTTCTTCAGGCGTGCAAGCACCACGTCAATCTCATCGCCCGGGTCAATAACAATCGCCTCGCGGGTTTGTTCAGAACCTAAAATTGTACAGTTACATTGTAAGAATCCGACCGGAAAACTTTCGATAATCATGGTTTTATCTCCATTAATATTTCGGGAACACCCTAGCTTTCAAGCGTGTGTCGCATTACAGCACACTGCTTGCTAACTTGTCATTTAAAGCCGACCAATTGAAAACCTGCTAATCAGGCAGCAATTAAAATCAGCGCCTGATCAGAAAGCACTTTCGTTGTTAAAAAAACTGTAACTCATTAAAAATAAAAGCCTTACTGCCTCGCCCAATGCTCCGCCGCCATAACCTCTTACTAATCAGCAACTTACAAGCCGTAACTTAGTTTTTTACTCGAAGTATGCCTGATTCATTTTGCGGACAGAAATTTTCTCTATTTTTTTTGTGCGCTTAACTCTTTTGCGTGATTTAGTTTACGCAATTTCTTAAGCGATAGCCACAAGATACTGTGTTGACAATCCCTACCCCCTACTATAGACTGCGCCTCTAGTGCAGATGGAAGTCACGCAACAGACAGTCATTCAAAGACAATTATTGTCGGCTTCAGCTTGGTTTTAAACCTGCTAACCCCGACAGAAAAAGAGAATTTCTCACGTTTCTCTGTTGCTTCAATGTTGAGGCCGAAACTTTGAAGCAATTGGCGTTCATTTTTACTTTTCTCTATTTTCGGAAGACTGCCTTACAGCTTCGGGGTAAGACTATTTTGTCTGTAGCGCTTTTTGACTCAAGCCCGGAAAGTTAAACAAGAACCCGTTCAGACACCCGACTCTTTGGCGAGTAAGCTGGTGAGAATTTAGACGATTGAGAGGAGCAACCCTTGGAACCCTTTGACACGAACGCATTCACCCCTGAAAATAGCCCGACGACATATACAAGTGTAAGCTCAGGTGTAAGTATGGCAACCCAAAGAACTGTAGCAACCTATGCAAAACCCGTTGTGCCTCCGATTGAGGATGACGCACAAACCCCACCCACAATGATGCGAGTCAGAAAACGGAATGGCTCTTTTGAGCCAGTTGACCTTAATAAAATTGTGCGTGCGGTGGGACGGTGCTGTGTGGGATTGACGCAGGTTGATTCGCTGCGCGTCGCAACCAAAACCATCAGCGGACTCTATGACGGCGCAACTACCCAGGAACTGGATAAGCTTTCCATCCAAACCGCCGCCGCTTTAATTGTTGAAGAGCCAGAATATTCCAAGCTCGCCGCCCGCCTGCTTTCGACTTACATTGAAAAAGAAGTCGCCAATCAGGAGATTCACTCGTTCTCGCAATCAATTGCCATCGGCTTCAAACAAGGATTAATCAATGACCGCGTAGCCAGTTTCGTTGCGGCAAATAGCCGTAAGCTGAACAGTGCAATTGAAACTTCGCGGAATGAATTGTTTGAGTTTTTTGGCCTGCGCACAGTGTATGATCGTTACCTGCTGAAAAACCGGACGACGCGTGATGTTGTTGAGACGCCGCAATATTTCTGGCTGCGCGTGGCTTGCGGTTTGTCCGAAAGCGTGACCGAAGCAATTAAGCTTTACACCCTTTTCTCTTCGCTCGAATACGTTCCCAGCACGCCCACGCTGTTCAATTCCGGCACGCAGCACGAACAACTTTCGTCCTGTTTCCTGCTGGATTCACCACCGGACAGTCTGGAAGGAATTTATCGCCGCTACACTGATGTGGCGATGCTTTCAAAATACTCTGGCGGAATTGGCATTGCCTATCATCGCGTTCGTTCGCAAGGCTCATTAATTATGGGCACAAACGGCAAGTCAAATGGCATTGTGCCCTGGCTTAAAACGCTTGATGCTTCTGTCGCCGCAGTGAATCAGGGCGGGCGGCGCAAGGGCGCTTGTTGCGTCTATTTGGAAACATGGCACGCAGACATTGAAGACTTCCTTGAACTTCGCGAAAATACCGGCGATGAAGCACGCCGGACACATAACCTGAACCTCGCCAACTGGGTTTCAGACTTATTTATGCGACGTGTTTCTGAAGACGGAACCTGGTCGTTGTTTGATCCGAAAAATACTCCGCAACTGACTGACCTTTTCGGCACAGAATTTGAGCAGGCTTATGTCAAAGCCGAGGAAGAAAAGCTTTTCACCAAGCAAGTCAAAGCGCGTGATTTGTATGCGCGGATGATGCGGACACTGGCACAAACCGGCAATGGCTGGATGACCTTTAAAGATGCCAGCAACAAAAAATGTAATCAAACCGGTGCGAGCGGCATGACCGTCCATCTGTCCAATCTTTGCACCGAAATTATCGAAGTCACGAACGAAGAGGAGACTGCTGTGTGCAATCTGGGATCAATTAACCTGTCGCGTTATGTGGTTAATGGTCAGTTCGATTTTGAGAAATTATCCCACAACGTGCGCTGGGCAATTCGGCAACTGGATCGCGTGATTGATTTGAATTTTTATCCAATTGCCAGCACAAAAGCATCCAATCATCGCTGGCGTAACGTCGGACTTGGATTGATGGGATTGCAGGATGTATTTTTCCAAATGCGTCTGCCCTTCGATGCCCCCGAAGCGCGTCAGGTTTCCGCTAAAATTCAGGAAGAAATTTATTACGCCTCGCTCCAGGCTTCGTGCGAACTGGCGCAGGAACGCGGTCAGCATCCGGCTTTTGCCGAAACCCGTGCCGCTCAGGGCGATTTACAATTTGACCTCTGGGGCGTCGAACCCGAAGACCAGGATCGCTGGAATCTTTTGCGCACCAAAATCAAAAAACACGGCTTGCGTAACAGCCTGATGATTGCGATTGCGCCGACGGCGACGATTGCTTCAATTTCTGGTTGTTACGAATGTATTGAGCCGCAGATTTCCAATCTTTTCAAGCGCGAAACACTGTCAGGCGATTTCCTGCAAGTGAATCGTTACCTCGTGCTGGAACTGAAAAAACTTGGCCTGTGGAACGAAAATATTCGCGCCAAAATCAAACTGGCGGAAGGTTCAATTCAGGACATCGCCGAATTGCCTGTTGACCTGAAAGAAATTTACCGCACAGCATGGGAAGTCCCGATGCGGTCATTGATTGATATGGCAGCGGATCGTGGTGCATTTATTGACCAGAGCCAGTCGCTTAACCTGTTCGTCGAGAGTCCGAATATCGGAAAATTGTCTTCGATGTATATGTATGCCTGGCAAAAAGGGCTGAAGACGACGTATTATTTGCGTTCGCGTCCGGCTACGCGAATCGCCCAAACCAGCTTTTCGGCTGCGCCCACCGCCGCTGTTATCGAAGCGCCAAAGAAAATGTATACTGATGAAGAGGCGCTGGTTTGCTCGCTTGAAAATCCTGAAGCCTGCGAAGCTTGTACTTAATATTGAGATAGAGAAAGAATTTATGTTGTTGGACCCTGGCTTTAATTTAACGTTGCGCCCGATGAAATATCCGTCTTTTTATGAGATGTATCGCAACGCCATCAAAAATACCTGGACCGTTGAGGAAGTTGATTTTTCAACCGACGTGACAGATTTGCGCTCGCAGATGAATACTGCCGAGTGTCACCTGATCAGTCGCCTTGTCGCCTTTTTCGCTACTGGTGATTCGATTGTCTCAAACAATCTGGTGCTGAATTTGTACAAGCACATCAACGCACCGGAAGCGCGGATGTACCTGTCGCGTCAGCTTTACGAAGAAGCGTTGCACGTCCAGTTTTATTTAACGTTACTGGATACTTACATCCCAGACATCAAAGAGCGCGAGCAGGCTTTCGCCGCCATTCATAACATTCCTTCGATTAGCAAAAAGGCGGAATTCTGTTTGCGGTGGATTGATTCAATTAACGGACTTGACAGCCTGCAAACCAAAGATGATCGCCGTCGTTTTCTGCTGAATCTGATTTGCTTTGCGGCCTGCATCGAAGGGCTATTTTTCTTCGCCGCTTTTGCGTATGTGTATTTCCTGCGCTCGCGTGGCCTGTTGCACGGACTGGCAGGCGGAACGAACTGGGTCTTCCGCGACGAAAGTGCGCACATGACTTTTGCCTTTGAAGTTGTGAATACAGTGCGCCGCGAAGAGCCGGAATTATTCGATGGGCAGATGACGTTGCAAATCATTGAAATGCTGGAAGAAGCCGTTGATTGCGAGATGCAATTTGCCGAAGACCTGTTGAGCGGTGGCGTCGCGGGTTTATCCGTTTCCGATATGCGGCAATATTTAGAATTCGTTGCTGACCAGCGTTTGATGATGCTGGGCATTACGCCACGTTACGGCGCAAAAAATCCATTTTCATTTATGGATTTGCAAGATGTCCAGGAACTTGCTAATTTCTTTGAGCGTCGCGTTTCGGCTTATCAGGTCGGAGTCCAGGGCGAAGTCGCTTTTGACGCAGATTTTTAACGAGTTGAGTTGCAATGTGAGGTTGTAACCAAAGCCTTCGGAGTTGAAATATTCCGAGGGCTTTTTTTATCTGGCGATAACCCTTTCATCGCACAGGACACGGAATTTCTCGCCACTCACCTGCCGGCAATTCACCTAATTCCCAGTCGCCAATTTTTTCCCGAATCAGGCGCAGCGTCGGATGCCCAACCGCCGCCGTCATCCTTCGCACCTGACGATTACGCCCTTCCGTAATCGTCATTCTTAACCACGCATCCGGTACACTTTTACGCACGCGAATTGGTGGCATGCGCTCCCACACATTCGGCGCAGCAATCAATTCGACTTTTGCCGGACGCGTCATTCCATCGTTGAGCAGTACACCTTTTGCCAACTGTCTGAGCGCGTTTTCGTCCGGCACTCGCTCAACCTGCACAAGATAAGTTTTCGGGAGCTTATGGCGAGGATCAGAAATAACGTGCTGCAACCAACCGGCATTGGTCAGAATAACTAAACCTTCGCTGTCAAAATCAAGCCGACCGGCAGCATAGACGGCAGGAATTTTTACAAAATCTGCGAGCGTGGCCCGTCCGGTGTCATCGGTAAACTGGCACATTACCTGAAACGGTTTATTGAAAAGAATTAGGCGATTCATCCGCGTAATCATTTCGTAGTTTTCCACGCGGTGTCAATTCTTAATTTTATGTAACGCAGAAGAAATTTTTCGTCGCCTTGCAACAAGTTCAAAGAAAGAGCTAAATTGTTTTCGCGCTTCTGTCACTGTGCGCTAAAAGCAAAACTAAAGAAAATGTCCATCAACATGAAGACGAAATCATTGCTTAAATTTTTATTGCTGGTGATCCTGGCTTCAGGGTCAGGCTGGTTATTTGAATCCGTAACGCATGGTCAGCAAAATGTCAGCCCTGCGTACGTGGATTTCAACCGTGAGATTCGCCCGATTCTTTCGGACAAATGCTGGGCGTGTCACGGGCCGGATGCCCCAAACAAGAAAATTACATTGCGACTGGATTCGGAAGCTGGCATGAAGTCCGCACTGAGCGGTGGAAAACACGCCGTAGTTGCCAATCACCCGGAACAGAGCGAGATGATTGCTCGCATTACCGCACAAGATAAAGATGAGCGGATGCCACCCACCTATTCCGGCAAATCCTTGACGCCGCGAGAAATCGAATTGCTGACCGAGTGGATCAAACAGGGCGCAGTCTGGCAGTTGCACTGGTCATTCAATAAACCTGTCAGACCTGAAATTCCAAAGGTCAAAAATCAGGGCTGGATCAAAAATCCGATTGATAATTTTATTCTGGTGAAACTGGAACGCGAAGGCCTGGAACCTGCGTCGGAAGCGGATCGCGCTACGTTATTACGGCGTGTCTCATTTGATTTGACAGGCCTGCCGCCAACGCTGACAGAGCTTGATGATTTTATCAATGACAAGTCTCCGCAGGCTTATGAGAAGGTCGTGGATCGGTTATTGGCCTCACCACGTTATGGCGAGCGGATGGCTTTCAAATGGCTGGATGCGGCGCGTTATGCCGATACGAACGGCTATCAAATTGACGGCGACCGCAACGCGTGGCGCTGGCGCGACTGGGTGATTGAGGCGTTCAATGCCAATAAGCCTTTCGATCAATTTACGATTGAACAATTGGCCGGAGATTTGTTACCGAATCCGACTCTCGAACAAAAAATCGCGACAGCCTTTAATCGCAATCACCGCATCAATGCCGAGGGCGGCGTCGTGCCGGAAGAATATCGCGTTGAGTACGTCGTTGATCGTGTAGACACAACCTCAACTGTGTTTATGGGCTTAACGCTGGGCTGTGCGCGATGCCACAATCACAAATTTGATCCGTTCACACAAAAAGAATACTACCAGCTTAATGCTTACTTCAATAATATTCCTGAAGACGGTCACGCCTTCGATTATGGCAATTCCCCTCCCTGGATCGTCGCGCCGACACGTGCACAACAACAACAGCTACAACTGCTCAATCAGCAAATTGCGCAAGCCGAAAAGCAGTACAAATCCTGGGCGGAAAAATCATTGAACCAGCAAAGCGACTGGGAAAAATTGCAACTGAATCAACCTGCCAATCGGCATTGGTTTCCGACAGAAAAATTGTTAGCGCAATTTTCATTGGACGAAAACAGCGCCCCTGTTTTTAATCAACCTGACCGCGCTTATTACGAAGAGTACGGCAAGAAAAAAGAAGACCCCGAAACGAAATTTGAGATCGGCTTCAAAAATGGTAACCCTCGTTTTGTGGCGGCTCCAACCGGGCGGGGCGTAGCGTTCGATGGCAAGCTGTTTTTTGATGCAGGGATGCATGCCGATTTCCGTTACAAATCAACCTCCAAAGATTACAAAGAACGCTTCACCATTGCGGCCTGGGTGTATCCTGAAAATGAACAGAGCGGTTCCATCGTCACCAAAGTCAGTGATAGTCCGGCAGAAATTGAAAACGGGATTCCCCGCGCCGAAGGTTACGGACTTTATTTTCTGAACGGTAAAATTCATTTCAATATGGTTTTTCGCTGGGGCGAAGATACCTTGCGCGTCGAAACCGAAAACGCTTTGCCACTCAAACAATGGCAGCACGTGACGGTTGTTTTTGATGGCTTGAAACAGCGTGATGAGCGTCTTCATATTTATGTTGATGGGCATGAACAAAAGCTAAAATTCAATCAGCGCAGTTTTTACTTATTGATGGGCGGCACCAAAAATACGCTCAAAATTGGCGCTGGTGGTGGCCCGCAATTTCGCTTTAAAGGCGCTCTCGATGAAGTCAGAATTTATAGCCACGCACTCGAAACAGATGAAATCGGTATGCTGGCCTGCGCTGACTCGCTCGAAAAAATCTTAGCTATTGCGGGAGCAAATCGCACACCTGCGCAAGTGCAAAAATTACAACTCGCTTTTGTCGCCGAGGCTGCGCCGGATGAATTGAAGCAGGCGTACAACCATCTCGTCGAGCTGAAACAACAAAAGCAAAAATTTACCGATGACCTCCCAACGTTAATGGTGATGGAAGAGATGCCTGAACCACGCCCAACATTTTTGCTCAAGCGCGGAGCCTATGACATACCTGGAGAAAAAGTTGAGCGAGGCGTTCCTGCCACTCTGCCGCCGTTACAGTATCCCGACAAACATCTCGCGCCAGGTTCCAATCGGCTTGATTTTGCCAAATGGCTGGTCAGCCCTGAACATCCATTAACAGCCCGTGTGCAGGTGAATCGGTTCTGGCAATCATTGTTTGGCATCGGTCTGGTCAAAACGGTTGAGGATTTTGGTTCGCAGGGAGAATTGCCTTCGCATCCTGAATTGCTGGATTGGCTCGCAACGGAATTTAGTTCGCAGTTGGCAGTTCGCAGTTCGCAGAAAAGCAGTTCGCAGTTCGCTGATCACAGTCCATATCTCGCGCAAGGAAATACTGCGAACCGCGAACTGCCAACTGCGAACTGGGATGTGAAGGCTTTACTCAAACTAATGGTGATGAGTGCGACATATCGGCAATCATCAAATTTTGTTCCGCACTCCGCACTCCAAAATCCGCACTCCAAGGATCCTGACAATCGCTGGCTGGCGCGTGGCGCACGTTTCCGGCTTTCGGCAGAAATGATCCGCGATCAGGCGTTGTTCGCTGCGGGATTATTAGTTGAAAAACTCGGTGGGCCGTCCGTCAAACCATATCAACCGGACGGG
>JANMKB010000109.1:0-3016 GCA_031371805.1 Blastocatellia bacterium
GATGCGTTTGAGCGAATGCTGCAATTAATGCTGAGCCTGTTGCGCGATATTTTTTTGCTGGCCGCGAGCAATGCAACCACTGGAATCGTTAACATAGACGAAGCCGAACGCCTCGCCTCGCTCGCTGAAAAAATCGGCCTCACCCGCTTACTGGGATGGATCAAAAGAATTAACGAACTGCAAGCCAGCCTCCGCATCAACATCAATCGCCAGGTCGCCACCGAAGCCGCCCTGCTTGAACTCGCCAGCTAATCTCTCATTATCTCCGGGACTCGCCTTCGGCAGCCTCGACGAGGTTTATTTAATTTCGCGGAGAACAATAACAGGAAGATTTGGTACGCGCCGAAAGGCACTATCGTTAGTGATAAATTGCGCACACTTTACAAACAAGGCTGTGGCAGCGTGAATGGCATCAGGAGTTTTTAGGTTAGTATCAGCGCGTAATTGAGCCGCATTCCTTACAAAGGCTCAAGTAGCTGGCGATAAATAGAGTTTTCTTCAATGCTGTAAATGACAGGCGAGGTATCTACATAAATGATGCCGGAGGCGGGTAAATTTAGCGATCCCATGAATCTCGTTCCTCTCGTAAACTGGCATCAATTTCTTCTGCACTTCTATAATGGCGGTTTTTTGGTAATGACTTTAGCAGATCATATACAGACGGGCGCTCAGCCTGGCTCTCTGTCCGTCTTAACTGCTCAAAAATGAGATTGGCAAGTTGCCACTGCTCATCACGCGGCAATTTGGCGATAGTGTCGAGATAAATTTCTTGTGCGTTTTGCATAAACGATCCTCTGCTCAGGATTATACTGCAAGTAACCTGAACGAATGAAGCGCAGCAACAGATCAGGTGAGCGAATTGAAAGCCCATTCCCACCGTGTTACGATTCGTCATCCTTTTTGGAACGCAATTATTCTTCAAATCATCGGATCATAATTTTCATGCGCATTTGCATTCTCGGCAGCGGTAGTTCTGGCAACGCGACGTTGATTGTCGCGGGGGAAACACGAGTTTTAGTGGATTGTGGTTTGAGCGGCAGAGAAACCATGCGGCGCATTCAGGAAGTTGGCGAAGACCCGCTTAAAATCAATGCTATCGTCATCACGCACGAACACGGAGATCATGCCAGCGGCTTACACGTAGTTTCCAAAACAACTGGCGCTCCGGTGTTTATTTCTTCTGCGACCCTGAACGCCTGCAAGCTTGGTGAGAAACAAAAAAACGTCAAGCGTGGTGAGGAGATTTCTTCAGCGCAGGATTTTGCGGTCGGGGAAATCAAGTTTCATCCTTTCTCAATTCCCCACGATGCCGCCGATCCTTTCGCGTTTACGCTTGAACATAAGGGCATTAAAATCGGAATGGCGGTTGATCTTGGTTATTATCATGGCCTGGCCGCTGAACGCTTTCGGGATTGTGATGCTTTGGTATTGGAATCAAATTACGAAACTGACATGCTGCGTGCCTGTACTTATTATCCGTGGTCGCTCAAGCAGCGCATCCTGGGACGGCATGGGCACGTTTCAAATGATGAATTAGCCCGCTTTTTGCGCGATGATTTTGATGGCAAGGCGCAACATATTGTCCTGGCCCATCTGTCGCAAAATTCCAATCACCCGGAAGTCGCACGTCTGGCTGCGATTCAGGCCTTGCAGGAACGCTCGCCGTTATTTTCGGCTGATGCTGAGCGACGCGTAAAGATTGCGAACTACGCAAAACCAAGCGCGTGGATTGAGATGTAATTATGAAAAAAGAATGCGGCATAAAAATCTTTGCCACGATCTTATTTTGCCTCCTGCCTGCTTCCCTTTGCGCACAATCTGGTCGCAAACCTGTCCCCGATCCAAACAATCCAAATATTCCTAAAGAAAAAGCCGACCTCAGAATTGAGACGCGCGAAGTTCGGTTGCCGCTCAGAGCTTACGATTCCATCGGCAGACCCGTTACCAATCTCACGCCCAAAGATATAGTCATCATTGAAAGCGGCGAGTCACGCCCCACCACCAGTCTCAAACTTGAGCCGGCAAATATTTTGCTGGTGCTGGATTTGAGCAATGAAATCGGCACTTTCAAAAACGGTGAAAGTATTCGCGATGATATTTTTTCAGACGATAAAGATTACAAAAAAACTGAACCGACGGATATGGTTGTGCGCAAATCTACGCCGCTGTTTGCGCAACCTGCGCCGCGCGAATTTGCCTATAATCTGGTTGATAACCTCGCCACAACCGACCGCATCGCTATCATCCAATATTCTGACAAAGTGCAATTGATCCAGGATTGGACGGACAATCACAAGCAGGCGCACGAGGCCTTGTCGTCAAAATTCCGCACCGGGATTCAGTCCACTTATTATGACGCGCTGGCCTTAGCCACAAAAAAATTAACGGAATGCCAAACCGGGCGGCGCGTCCTGATTTTATTGAGCGACGGCTTTGATTCGGCGAGTAAGACCAGACAAAACAAAGCAATGGATGCGTTACTAAAAACTGAGGCTTCGATTTTTGTTGTCAGTTGGACGGAACTGCTCCGTTCCGAAATTATCAAGGCAATGCAATGGAATAACACGAACGAACAGGCCGGATCACGGCTGTACAAACGCCAGGATGAATTGCGTACATTTTTGCATAAGCTGGAGGGCAAAGAAATTGAGTTGAAAAATTTAGCGGACATCACGGGCGGCGAGTTTTATCTGCCGACGCGTTTCAAATTTTTCCTGCGCCAGCCCGAGGAAATTCTCAAAGACATCGGTGCGCAATACACCCTGACATATCTGACAGAACGCGAATTTGTAGACACAACTTTTCGCTCCATTCAGGTTTTAGCCGCACGCTCCGGCCTGACCGTTAAATCCAGGCAACGAAGGCACAATGAAGACTAAAGACAATAAAAATTAGCACACAATTTCTTCCCTGATCTGACACTTTCTTCTACTTGACTATAATAGTCAGGTACCCTAATCTCTCTCAATGATCCAAAACGTCAACATCGCGGAACTTAAATCCAGGCTTAGTTTCT
>JANMKB010000113.1:0-18143 GCA_031371805.1 Blastocatellia bacterium
TGTATTTTCGACAACGAATAGATATATCAAAAAATACAGTCCGACAAATTTGCATCTAATCCTATCCTTACACCACGAATTAGACAAGCAGGCAGCAATGTCGGACTTTGTTATCTCGAACCTTCACCATTTTATTTCTTCCGCCCAAAAAATCGGCCCATCCGTACAAACTTTTTTGTACACAAATCCTTCAGCACAATCGTGTTTCACGGCGACCGCGCAACCGACACAAATCCCAAACCCGCAAGCCATCGGAGCTTCGAGCGAAACCTGCGTGGGGACGTTATATTTTTCCGCCACTTTCGCCACGGCTTGTAACATCGCGTCCGGCCCGCACGAATAAATCACACTTGAGTCATTCGTCTTCAGATATTTTTCCAACGGCGCAGTCACAAAGCCTTTTTCGCCTTCACTGCCATCAGCGGTCGCACTGACAATATTTTCGCTGCCAAGCAATGCAACAAAATCATCGTAACCGAGCAGGTCGCCGCGACTGGCTCCACCAATAAATAAGCGCGTCGGAATTTTCGCGTTGACCAATTCTTCCGCCAGCATAAACACTGCCGCTGAACCAACTCCGCCAACAACTAATAAGGCTTCCCTGCCCTGGGCTGCTGCAATATCGTAGGTATTGCCAAGCGCACCCAGGCAATCAACTTTGTCACCAACCTGTAAAGTTGACATGGATTGTGTGCCGCGTCCTAAAATTTGGTAGATGAATTCAATGCTCGTGGCATCGTGATGATTTTCAACCCGGTAATAAGCCATTGCACGACGGAGTAAGGGTTCATATATCCCGTGCTTTTTCAGCATCGCAAATTGTCCTGGCTCAATCGTTTGCAGGTGCGGTAAGCGCAGGCGCAAATAGCCGTAACTGCGGCTATGCCCGAATTCGTTTGGTGTTGAGATGACAATTTTATTGCGCTCAACTATGGCTAAAGCATCTATCAATTGTGTGGACTCTGACTTTCATGAACTGTGGCGACAAGATTCAGTGTAACAGAACGCTGGAATTTCAGACAAGACGGACAGGAAGGGATGAATGATGAACGATGAGGGATGAATATTCAATCCTGACAGTTCCTGTCTTATCCTTCATCCCTCCGCCTTCATCCTTCCCGTATCCCTCGCGTTCTGGAAAAAGATTGTGTATCTTGAGTCTTCTCTGGCTTTATCTAAATATCTGAGTAAGAAAGTAACCATGCGAATCGTTAAAAAAATTTTGCTCATTGGTGGATTACTGTTCGCGGTGTTGTTGGGCGCTGGTTTGATTGCAAGCTTTATCTGGCCGCGCATCAATGATGTCAAAACCGGCGAGACGGCGGAGTATCCCGATATTCAACCGCAACATTTCAACGTGCATGCGTATCGTGCCTTTGATGCGGCACTGGCGACGGCGCAGGAACTGGGCTGGGAAATTATCCACGAAGATCGGCAGGCCGGAGAAATTGCGGCGGTAGAGACAACGCGAATCCTGCGTTTTAAGGACGATGTCACGATTACCATCAAACCCGGCAACGGTGAAAATTGTGTGGTTTATGTCCGCTCACATTCCCGCGTCGGCAAAGGTGATTTAGGTGCTAATGCACGACGTATTCTCAGATTTCAAGCCGAGCTGGCAAAACGACTTTAAGATAAACATTATCCTGAGGTAAACATGGACTTTAAAGAAAAATCTACGGTGATGACGGCGGCAGATATGAATCGCGTCATGGCGCGCATGGCTTCACAGATTGTCGAGAATAACCCTGATTTATCGAATATTTTACTCGTCGGCATTCACCGTCGCGGCGTGCCTTTGGCGGAAAAACTGGCAGCTAAAATCAAAGACATGGACAACTTCGATGTCGCTACCGGAACGCTGGATATTACGCTTTACCGCGATGATCTCAGCACCGTCGCTGAACAACCCATCGTCAACAGCACCCAGCTTCCCGCCAACATTACCGGCAAAACCATCATCCTCGTAGACGATGTTTTATACACCGGGAGAACTGTCCGTGCCGCTTTGGATGAGCTGATAGATTTCGGGCGCCCGCATCGTGTGCAACTCGCAGTCCTGATAGATCGCGGCTGGCGCGAATTACCAATTCAGGCGGATTACATCGGCAAATTTGTGAACACGACAGAAAATGAAATCATCAAAGTTATGCTGCCTGAATTTGACGAAGCCGAAAAGGTAATTGTCGTCGAACATCCTTAGTACGAAATGCCATTACAACGAAAAGATTTACTTGGAACTGAGGAGCTTTCCGCTGAAGAGATAAATTTGATTCTCGACACGGCAGCAACATTCCGCGACATCAATAATCGCCGCATTAAAAAAGTCCCTACCCTGCGCGGCAAAACCATTATCAATTTATTTTTTGAAGCCTCGACACGAACGCGCACCAGTTTTGAAATCGCAGGTAAACGCCTCTCTGCCGATACGATCAACATTTCAGCTTCGACCTCCAGCGTAGTCAAAGGCGAGACGTTGATTGACACTGCACAAAACCTGGAAGCGATGGCTCCTGATGCGATTGTCATTCGTCATCCGTCTTCCGGCGCTCCGCATCAAATTGCGAAGTACGTCAAATCCGCTGTTATCAATGCCGGTGATGGAGCGCACGAACACCCTACGCAAGCGCTGCTCGACGCGTTCACGATTCGACGGAGCAAAGGAAAAATTGCCGGCTTGAAAATCGCGATTATCGGCGATGTATTGCATAGCCGCGTCGCGCGTTCCAACGCGTATTTACTCAGCAAACTCGGCGCCGAAGTAATTTTCGCGGGACCAAATACCCTGCTGCCGCACGGCTTTGAAAAACAATTTGGCGGCAACGTAAAATTCGCCCCGAACGTTAATGAAGCTATCGCCGACGCTGACGCAGTGATGATGTTGCGCATTCAGATGGAGCGACAGTCGGGAGGATATTTTCCAAGCTTGAAGGAATATTCCATTCACTACGGTTTGAATATGAAACGCCTCGCGCTCGCAAAAGCTGACGCCATCGTCCTGCATCCCGGCCCCGTCAATCGTGGCGTAGAAATTGAATCTGATGTCGCCGATGGCTCAACTTCATTAATCCTTGATCAAGTCGCCAACGGCGTCGCCGTGCGAATGGCAGTGCTGTATTTATTGGCTGGCGGTGAGTAATCCAAAGTGTCTTCGTCGCCAACTACGACCAACAATATGGCCTATGGTGCAGGCGCTTCGCCAAAACCATAGGTCATTGACAAGATGAAGGTATTCCATCGCTGAAGGCGACGGCAGATTTATGACAACGCACCCAGCGATTCTCGCTGGGCTATAATGTTGGTCGCAGTTGGCGACGAAATACATCAACCTCAATTTCAGGATTTTTTTATGACAACCGAAGAAATTTTACTCCATCACCTGCAAGCCCTTGGACATGGCGACATTGACGGAATCCTTTCCGATTACGCCGAAGACGCAATCGTCTTTTCACCCAACGGATTGATTTGCGGACGCGACGCCATCAGAGCCGCGTTTGAAGGCTTCGTCAAAAACTCACCACCCGAATTGCTCCAGGCATTCAAAATTGTGCGGCAGGATATTAATGAAAATATTGGCTACATTATTTGGGAAGCCACGCCGTTTATCAAAATGGCGACGGATACGTTTGTAATTCGTGATGGCAAAATTGCAGTGCAGACGTATGCAATTTTTTCCAGCTAGGCTTTATGACTTCATTACTCATTCAAAACGGAACAATCCTCGACCCTTCGCAATCGCTCGAATCCATCTTCGACCTGCTCATTCGTGATGGCAAAATTGAAGCTATCGGCGAAGGGCTGACCGCCAATGACGCGGAAATCTTCGATGCTACCAACCTCATCGTTGCACCCGGATTTATTGATCTTCATGTCCATTTCCGCGAACCGGGATTTGAGTACAAAGAAACGATTGAATCCGGCGCGCGCGCTGCGGTGGCGGGCGGATTCACTTCGGTGTGCGCGATGCCAAACACGAAGCCGATCAATGATAATTCTTCTGTCACAAATTTTATTATTGAAAAAGCGAAGGCAGCAGGACTTGCCAACGTCTTTCCGATTGGCGCGATTACGCACGGATCAAAAGGCGAACAACTGGCCGAAATTGGCGAAATGAAACGCGCTGGCATTGTCGGTATCAGCGATGACGGCAAAGCGATTTGCTCCGCCGAAATGATGCGCCGCGCGATGGAGTATTCCGTAGATTTCGACTTGCCTGTGATTGATCATTGCGAAGATTGTTGCGTGTCGCCGGGCTGGTCAATGCACGAAGGCGAATATTCGGCGCGACTGGGATTAAAAGGCTTGAGCGGAGCCGCAGAAGATTTACAGGTTTCCCGCGACATTCAGCTTGCCGAAATTACCGGAGCGCACGTTCACATCGCGCATATCTCCACTGCAAAATCGGTCGCATTTGTGCGACAGGCAAAGGCGCAAGGCTTGCGCGTGACGTGCGAAATTACGCCGCATCATTTTGTGTTGACGGATGCGGCGGTGTACGAATCACAGTACGATACGAATACCAAAATGGCTCCGCCGCTACGTTCGCAGGCTGACCTCGATGCGTGTCTTGAAGGCTTGCGTGACGGCACGATTGATGCAATCGCAACCGATCACGCGCCGCATCACGCGAATGAAAAAGCGTATGAGTTTGATAAGGCTCCGAATGGAATTATTGGATTGGAAACCGCCGTCAGCTTAACGCTGGATCGTTTAGTTCATCGTGAAATTATTTCGATGACGCGCATGGTGGAATTATTGTCCTGCAATCCGTCGCGCATTTTTAAATTAGAGCGCGGCTCTTTACAGGTCGGAGCGATTGCGGATGTCACGATTTTTGATCCAAATTTTGAAGTCACTGTTGTCACTACACAGTTTAAATCCAAAAGTAAAAATACGCCTTTTGCGGGATGGAAATTGAAAGGTGCGCCGACAGCAGCCATTGTTGCCGGACGAATTGTCTTTCATCATAACTCAATAGATGACTGATTTCTTACAAGGTATTTTTTCCCTGGCAGAAATTACTAAATCTGGTAATTTTTTCATCCTTAAAGCAACTTTCTGCCGCTAAGTAGGTGAATTTTCAACACGGCAGATTACGGCATCAGAATTGCTCTTAGTATTCGTGTCATCCCCTGATGAAATCGGGCTATGTGTTTACAAATTCCTCAAGAATGATGTTTTCAGTGAGCTTACTTCCTGCCTCTCACACCCGATCATAAAGTGGAAATATTTATTGCCTTGTTTCTCACAGTGAGTATGGCGCGTGTGTTTCCACTGCACCGAAAAAGAAACTGAAAAACTGAGCGTTCCCCGACAGCGGCTGAATTTGATTTTGGTTTGCTCTCTTTAAGCTCCGTCCAAGCCCCGGTTTCAAAGGAAAAGAGTTTAAATGAAAAAATTGTTGATTATCATTTTGTCTGTACTCACAGTCTGTTTTTTTATTTCTCGTTTATTTTACAACCAAATTTATCAACCGTTGCTGAGCAAAGCGGGTGGCGATTCACAAAGTTATTTTTTTACTGTCTCCCACTAAGGCCTGCTACTGATGCCTGAATGATGAATTGTGATTTTTCTCCCCCACTGAAAACATCATTCCCCCGGAAAGAATAGTGGCGCATGAGCCGATAATGCCTCATCCCAGCGTTTAACTTTCCCGGTGTTTTCAGCAATAAATACAGGGCGAATAGTGTGTGCGCTTCGCCCTGTATTTTCATTATTCATCACAGCTTTGCTGGCGCGGCTTATTTCAGGACTCATAGCAGCTAATGAGCAATATTCACTTCCTCTAACTACCAGGAGTTTGATCACATGACTTGGCTTTCCCTTCCCCCGCGACCTTCTTTCCGCTGCTTACTAATTCTGGCGTTATTTTTCTCCTGTACGTTCCTGACGCTGAACAGGTTTTCAGCCCTGGCGCAACCTGCCACACCGCGAACTGTGCCAAACACGGCAACTGGCATTCACATCTGGAATGACCAGATGTTGCCGCGAGCAATGAGCGAAGAGCAGATAAAATTTGCCGCTACGCATTACGATGGAACGCAAAAAATTCTGCGCTCTGACGCCGATAAATTTCGCTCCTACAATCCGAATTTTCTGGTCCTTCATTATCGTTTGGGACAAATGCTGGGCTATCGTTTGGCCGCAGGCAATTGTCAGTTGACCGGGGACGTAATCAGAGTCATTGAAGGCAATCAATGGGTGCCTGAATATCCCAGCGATCAGGTCATGCAGGAAAACTGGTTTTATCATTATGGCCGTGTCAGTCGGATTTTTTTATGTGGCTTCGGTTCATATTTGATGGACACGGATGATGCCGCGTGGCGTAGTTACTGGCTCGGCGAAGTCGCGCGTCAACTCGTCGCCAATGATGATGACGGCGTATTTATGGATTCAACCATAATGCCGAGTTATCTGGGCGGATTCAATATCACCTTTCCGGCAGTTGATCTGACGTTTGAAAAACAGTGGTCAGACAAAATGCGGCGCTGGCTGATCACAGCAAAACAACAGGTTGGCAGCCGTTATTTGCTGATTCCTAATATTGGTCATTGGGTAACCACCCGCGATGTCACCGATTTTAGCCCGGCGGATGGCGTATTTATCGAAGGCTTTGGCAAATGGGATCAATACTCGGCGCTGGAGCTGGTGGACTGGCAATTGCAAATGAATCGCCTGTTGAATCTTGAGCGCCAGGATAAAATTGTCATTCTGCAAAGTTACCTCGACGGCCCGGGTGATCTGACTGCACGAAACTTTTTTGTCGCCAATTACCTGCTGATTAAAGGCACACATAGTTTCCTGAATCTGGAACTTGGGTTAGACCCGGAGTGGTTCCCTGAATATGACATTCCGCTGGGAGCGCCGGTTGATGCCTTACCTGCCAGCGTTGACGGATGGCGTGATGCGGTGACGGGATTATATCGTCGTGTCTATTCCAATGGCCTCGTGATTGTAAACCCGACCAGCACTACTCAAACTTATAATCTGGGCAAGAGTTATTATCTGGCGCAAGCCAGCGGAGGCGGGTATTTGCCGGCTTCAGGTGTGCCGGATGGGACATTAAATTATCAGGCCACAACCGCCGTCACCCTCGCACCAGCCACCGCCGCGATTTTATTGAATTCACTTAATAAGCCTGTCGCCAATGTTTCCGCCGCCAGTTATCTGGGGCCAAATCTAGCCAGTGAATCTATTGTCTCGGCGTTTGGAACGAATCTGGCATCCGGCACGCAAGTCGCTACGAGTTTGCCGCTGCCGACAACGCTGGCGGGAACAACGGTAAAAATTCGTGATAGCGTCGGAACCGAAAGATCAGCAACGCTCTTTTACGTTTCGCCGACTCAGATAAATTATCAAATTCCGCCTGGCACTGCGTCGGGCCTCGCAACCGTAACGATTACCGCCAGCAATAATGCGGTGGTGAGCGGAACGATGCAAATCACCAAAACTTCGCCGGGTTTATTTTCGGCTGAATCCACCGGACAAGGCTTGGCAGCCGCACAAGTGCAACGCGTGCGTTCCGGTGTTTCCACGTTTGAAGCAATCGCCCGCTTTGATCCGGCGCAAAATCGCATCGTGGCCATTCCCTGTGATTTAGGGCCAGTTACGGATCAGGTTTATTTGGCGCTGTACGGAACCGGTGTTCGCAATCGTAGTGCGCTGAGCGCTGTGACCGCTAAAATTGGCGGCGTTGACGCGCAGGTCGTTTACGCCGGATCACAAAACAGTTTCGTTGGAGTAGATCAGGTCAATCTGCTGCTTCCTCGCAGCCTCGCCGGACGCGGAGAAGTTCAGGTTAACTTGACTGTTGATGGTCAGGTGGCTAACACTGTGCGCGTCAACATTCGATAAAAAATCTGAATCCAAAGAGGAGTCCCCATGAAATTCTCGCGCCGCGATTTTCTTAACACTACTGCCGCCGGGTTAGCCTCAATCGCGCTGACCCGCACCGAATATTTAACTGCGTATGCCAAAGCCAAAGGCGTAAAATTCAAACTCTCTGCGCCTGACTGGAGCCTGAGCCAGGAAGGCAAACTTGACGCCGTGGCGCTCTCCAAACAAATCGGATTCCCCGGCGTCCAAATCAGCATCGGACACGCCGCCAGGGGCGAAACCATTAGCAAATTGCCGCTCAGCGATACCTTACTGCAAAAACAATTTCTGGCAGAAGCAAAAAAACAAGGCATCTCCATCACCTCTTTGTGCCTGGAAATTATGCACACCAACGGCCTCAAATCTGATCCGCTCGGCGAAAAGTGGCTGGCCGAATCCATCCCTGTTGCCAAAGCGCTGAGCGTGCAGGTAATCCTCGTTCCGTTCTTTGGAAAATGGGCGATCAAAGAAAAAGCCGAACAGGAGCGCGTCGCCGATATTATGCGGAATGTGGCTCCCGCCGCTGAAAAACTGGGCGTTATTCTCGGCCTCGAAAACACGATTTCTGCCCGTGAAAATGTAGCGATTATGGAGCGCAGCAAATCCTCTGCGGTAATGACGTATTACGATGTTGGCAATTCGTCGAAGGAAGGTTACGACGTAATCGAAGAAATTCGCTGGCTGGGCAAGAGCCGTATTTGCGAAATGCACTTGAAAGAAACGCCGTGGGAAAAATATCTTGGTGAAGGCAAAATCATTAACTTCCCCGGCGTGATTGACGCACTGGCAGACATCGGCTTCGACAAATGGGCACAGCTTGAAACGTCGTGCCCCAGCAAAAATATCGCAGGCGATTTTGTCCGCAACAAAAAATATATTGACGATTTAATTGCGAAGAGAAATAAGAGCGGCTCAGCGGCAAAATAGTTCGCAGGTGTGAGTTCGCGGTTCGCAGTAAAACGGTACCTGTCGCTACGGCTCCGGGTACAGTACCGCGAGCCGTAGCGAGCTGGGTTCTCAAGGATACAGTGCCCTGAGCCGTAGCGAGCCGGGTTCCTTACATTTCAATCATCATCAAATTTACGCGAACGGGATTGTTTGATTTCGCCCTTTTTCTTTTTGCCTTCGATGCGGGCGATTTTTGCGCCGAGTGATGGTTTGGTGGGACGGCGCGGCTTCTGTACTTTTTGCATTTCTGTCAGGCGCTCAGCCATCCGTTCATAAGCCGCTTCACGATTGGCTGATTGGGAGCGGCGCTCAGTCGCCGTGACTACCACCTGGCTGAAGCGATGCGTCAGACGGACTGCGGTTTCGACTTTGTTACGATGCTGTCCGCCGGGGCCACCCGCCACAAAAAACTCCATGTCGCAATCGCGTTCGAGCGCTTCTCTGTCTGTCGGATAAATGACCATAATTTTATTCTGACATGAAAATTTCAGAACGCCGAATTAATTTTTTGGCTTACCTGTCACATTTTCTCTGCCGCAAACGTTTATGCGTTGTGCCTAATCCACGATCATCTTCTCATCAACCGTTAGGAGCCATTCATGAAAATTACACTTTGCCTTTGCCTCGCCACTATTTTATTGCTTGCCACAATCGCTGTTGCCCAAACTCCCGAAAATCCTTTGCCGCTGCGGCGCGTGACTTTGTACAAGCACGGCGTGGGCTATTTTGAGCGACAGGGAAAGGTCAACGACAATCAGCAGGTGAGCTTTTCCTTTGACGCCGTGCAACTGAATGACGTGCTGAAATCGTTGGTTGTGCTTGATCTGAGCAAAGGCAAAATTGGCGCAGTAACTTTTGATACGAGTAAGCCGCTCGACAAAAAAATCGAAGAATTCGGCGTCGTCCTGGATGACACGAATATGGCGGGTTTGACGATGTTGCTCGGTCAACTCAAAGGCTCACGCGTTGAGGTCAAAGCAGGGACGGCCTCAAGCATTGGCGCCATTGTCGGCCTTGAAAAACGCTTCAAATCTCAGGGTCAGGAAAAAATCGAAACGCAGGAATTAGTGCTGATGGTCGAAGGCGAATTACGCAGCTTTCCATTAGAACAAATTCGCGGCATCAAATTGCTGGATGCCAAACTCCGCGACGATATGGAACATTATTTATCGGCCTTGCAAGCCGGAGTCAACAAAAATGCCAGGAAGCTGACGGTCACGGCGCTGGGCCAGGGGGCGCGCGATTTGTTTGTCAGTTATGTGGTCGAAGCGCCCGTTTGGAAGACTACGTATCGGTTGATAATTGACGACAAGGCTAAGCCATTTTTGCAGGGCTGGGCGGTAGTGGATAACGTGCAGGACGAGGACTGGAACAACGTCTCACTTTCACTCGTGGCGGGAATGCCTGTGTCATTCATTCAGGATTTACAACAACCACGTTATAAACGTCGTCCTGTGATTGCGCCACCGGATGAACTGGTCGTGACACCGCAACTTGCCGAAGCCACAAAAGGGACAACTCCGCTTAGATCAATGAGTGCGGACGCAAGTTTGCCAGGCGGCATTATGGGCATCATTACTGATCCGGCAGGAGCAGTAATTTCAGGTGCGATTGTTACGTTTAAGGCGCTTGGCGCAAAGCAGGTTTACACCGCAACAACCAATAGTAACGGGCAATATATCGCCAGCTTACCCCGAGGAGTTTATCAGGTCAGTGCAGAAATGAGAGGTTTTAGCTCAACCACCGTAAATGGCGTGCAAGTTTCCGGCAATCAAAAACGTCAACAGGACATCTCACTTCGCGTTGGAAGTGTTACAGAGGCGGTAACTGTTTCAGGTGGAATTCTAAGCACTGAATCCAGCGCAATGTTGATGAAACTTGGCGAAGCTGCCGAAACAAGCGTCGAGGTTAACGTCAACACACAAAATATCGGCGAATTATTCGAATATAAAATTGACCAGCCGATTACCATCAAACGTAATAGTTCGGCGTTGATCCCAATTGTGCAGGGCAATGTCGAAGGCGAAACGGCTTCGCTCTATAACGCCACCACGCTCAAATCAAATCCGATGAGCGCGTTGTATCTGACCAACTCTACCGGACTCACGCTTGAAGGTGGCCCGCTCACAATTATCGAGAGCAACACTTACGCTGGTGAAGCGTTGATTGCCCGCATCAAGCCGGGAGAAAAGCGCTTCATCACTTACGCGGTTGATTTAGGCTGCCGTATCAGCACAAAAGAAGAGAAAGAGGATCAGAACGCGTTTCTTGCTGAGATCGTTAATGGTGCGCTGCGAGTTCATTACAAACAACGGAAAAGCACAACGTATACGCTGACAAATATCTCGCCTCGTGCGAGGACAATTTACCTCGAACATCCGCTGGAAAAGGATGAGGAGAAAAAATGGCAACTGGTGAATACTCCTGAGCCGGTGGAAACAACCGAGAATTATCGTCGCTTCAAAGCAATTGTAGCAGCGAATTCGACAACGGATTTTAAGGTTAGCGAAGAGTTACCGGATGAAAATATTTATCAGCTCACAAATGTTACACCGGATTATATTTCGATTTGGATACACGATAAATATTTAAGCCAGGAAATGAAACAGGCGTTAGAAAGCATCATCGAAATTAAGGGACAGATTGCCGAACTCAACAACCAGATACAGGAAAAACATCAGGCGCTCAACGGTCTGAATCAGGATCAGGCGAGAATGCGCGAGAACTTGAAATCATTGGGCAAAAGTGATGAGGAGAAAAAATTAGTCGCGCGTTACGTGAACAAAATCGGACAGGACGAAGATCAGTTGGAAAAACTCAAACTGGAAGAAACTCAATTGACGGAGAAACGAAATAATATCCAGCGCCTGCTTGACGAAAAGTTACGAAGCCTGGCAATGAAACACGAAATCGAAGTAGAGAAGAATAAGTAACCCAGGGCTGACATTGTCCTAAGAAATTTTCTTAATTACGCGACAAAGCTTTCCGTGCAAAGTTTCTAATTGATAAGTGCGCTGAATCAATGCCAGGCCGGGAGCTTCGCGGTTTTCTCCACGTTCGCCGTTTTTCCAAAGATTTTCGTCGAAGTCTACATATACAGCGCGACCTTCGGCCAAATGCTGATCTATCAAATCGTCAAGTTGCTCGTCCGGCCAGCCGGAGCCAGCCGCAATCGTTTTCCAATCGGGACGTGCGCCAATGCTGCGATAAAAATTCACGAGCGGCGTGCGCGAACCAACTACAAAAACAGCGTCGCGGTTAAGATTATCAATGCTGCCCAGGTATTGACTGGCAGCTTCGTTTGCTTCACGCTGCCACCGCATTTTCTCTTCGATTTTTGGCCATTGCTCGCCCATCGCAAAATAGCTCAGATAGATCAAACCCGCCGCCGTGAGAAAATAATGGCGCTTAATCAAATCAGCTAAAAACCAGCCGCAAGTCAAAGCTACGCCAGGCAGCGCGAGCAATAAATACCGGGGATTGACGGGCAAATCATGATTTTCGAGCATTGCTAAAACGCTGAGCCAGCCAAAAACTCCCAGCCACAATAAAGGCCACAGCGACGCCCGATTTTCTTTGTCGCGCCACAAGCGCACACCAATCCAGGCCAGCGCTAAAGGCGCTAAACTAATTGCAATACACGAGCATTCATAGCCGAATGAAATCAGATGTTCCCAATTGCGCGAAAAATCTACGGGATGAAGCTGGCGTTCCTGGGCGCTCAGGCTGTACCAGCCACGCAACGCTGGCAGGTAATATTCAGGCCAGTACAAAGCCCAGAAAATCGGGCCGGCAAAGGTGGCAATCAATCCAACAATTGAAGCGCCCACCACCCGGCGAAAATTTTTCAGCGTCAGTCCAAACCTCACCAGCCATGATTCAATTACAGAGAATGTAGAAGCATCAGGGGAGTCTGTAGCTGACCATTTGACCAGTCCGGCTAAGGCTATGACTGGAAAATAAAATACTGAAAATTCCCGCATATTTGCGCTTAGCCCAAACAATCCCGCACCAATGATGGATTGCCACATTTTGCCGAGGCGCAAATTTCTGAACATCCACCACGCGCCCCACGCAAACGTCAGCAGGCCAGGAATTTCGCTCATCCCGCGTCCGCTGTAAATAATAAAATACGGCGAATTCACGAATAATAAAGCGCCTGCACAGGCTGCTATCCGGCTTTTCGTGAGTTCTTTGTACAACGCATAAATTCCAACGATGGCCGGGGCGCTCAGCGCAATCACGCTATAACGTAAAATTAACCAGGCTTTTTCAGGTGGTAAAGAAAACCAGTGATGCGCCAGCAGCCACAGCCCCCGGTTGTAGCCTAAAAATAAAGCTCTGCCCAGTCCCAGCGCAGTTGGAACTCCCTGCACAACCTGCGCGGTGTAATCAAAAGTATCCCAGTCAGAAATAAACGTGTCCTGATACCGCCAAGCCAGGCGCCACGTGACGAGCAGCAGAGGCAGCCAAAGCCAGTAATCTTTTTTCCAATGATGTAAGTTCATAAAAAACTGTGTCGCATTGGAGATAAACTAATCCTGGAGAAAAGACCAGCGGAAGGTTTTCGGGTGATTATTTTTTTTGGTTGCGTTCGCGTTTGTGGGTTTACAAGGGAGGGCAACCAGGGCTGATGGTTGCCCTCCTTTTCCATTTCAAATCAGCCTTTTTGCGCGTAATAGCCACGACGGTGGCGAACCTTGATGTCTTTTTCTTTGAACTTTGGCACCTTCAATTCAATTTTGCGGAAACCACCATCTGGCGTTTCATTGGTCGGTTCATACGCCAACAAATACTGCTGTCGCATATCCTGTTCAAGTTGGACAAAAGCACTGTCGAGGTTGCGCCGACTATCAGGAATAAAAACTCGTCCGCCCGTGGCTTCCGTCAATTTTCTGAGCATTCCCTCGTCAACTCCGCTGCCGCCAAAACTACCCATACTGGCCGGATCGCCAATGCCAACCGCGTAAATCACGACTTCCGCGCGCAGGGCTTCATCAATTGCATCATTTAATTTCATCCGGCTGGTCGTATCAACGCCATCGGTCAGCAACACAATCGTTTTACGTCCGGCCTCCTTCGCCAGCAAATCACCACACGCCGCTACAATCGAATCATAAATCGAAGTGCCGCCCTGGCGGGAATTTCCATTAATACCAGGCGTAGACCTGATCCCACCAATCGCCTGGGGTGGTGCAATGTAAGAAATTTCTTCCAGCCCCCGGCGCATCCGATCCTTGCTTGAGGTTAGTCCCTGCATCAGGGTCGCCTCGCCTTCAAATTTGATAATTGCTCCGGTATCTTTACCCGTTTTCATTACGGCATCAACGAAATGCGCTCCGGCATCTTTGAGTTGCGGCAGGACATATTGTTCGCTCCCGCTAACATCCACCATAATCGCCATCGTCAACGGCAAATCCAGTTCACGCTTGAACGAGAAAATTTCCTGGGGCTGGCCGTTTTCCAAAATCTGCACTTCTTCTTTTTTCAGGTCGTTGATATAACGATTCTGTTTATCAGTTACGCTGAACAAAACGTTGACAAGCTTTGTCCCAAGTTTCAGGACTTGCTCCCCTTCTTCTTCTTTTGGTTTAGTTTTTTGTGGCGACTGTTTTTGCTGGGGCTGTGTCGGCTGTTGCGCATAAACACCATCGCGCCATGAAACAGTCACAAATGACCCTATGCCCGTAAGCAAAACAACCAGGAGAATAGTTAATCTTGATCCTGTTTTCATAATTTTTCTTTTTTCTGCACTGACGTCTTCTGCCAGAAATAGCTGCCACCTAATTTGTCTTTACGTCAGAAGCAAGCGTCCCAGGTCGCACTGCCGGGTAGCCTTTTCTGGCTCTGACTTTTAAATCTTTCCGGTTCGTCAATTTCACTTCAATATGGCGGAATTTCCCATCGAAGTTTACGGTGTTTGGCTGGTAAGCAATGATGTACTGGCTACGCAATTCTTTGGTGACCGAAGCGAACCCTTTTTCAAGCTCAAGCGTTGTAGCGGTAAAGAATGTACGACCGCCTGTTTCTTCCGCCAGTTTTTTCAGGTTTTTATCTTCGGAACTGTCTACTTGTCCCCCCTGGACGCCGAAATATCCAGCCGCCTTGTTACTAATCACAAACACAACTGTCTCCGTGCGCAAGGCAATATTAATAGCGTCTTCAAGCGAATGCTCGCTGGCAGTATCTTCACCGTCGGTAATCAAAACAATGGCCCGGCGACGCCCGGCTTCAGTGAACATTTTCTCTTCACACACTCGATAAACGGCATCGTAAAGTTTCGTTTCGCCATACGCTTTTACTTTGTCAATCGCCTGCCCAAGCAAATCAATGCGATTGGTAAAATCCTGTTGTAATTCGATGTCAGAATTAAAAGATAAAAATAACGCTCTGTCTTTGCCTACCCGCAAAACGGTTTGCAAAAAAGAAACTGCCGCATCGCGCTGGAATTTCAACTTAGGCTTAACGCTATTTGATGTATCCATCAAAAGACCGATGTCCAGAGGCAGATCAGACTCTGACTTAAAGTATACAATATCTTCCTGCTTCGCTTTATCTTCATAAATCTCAAAGTCCGCCTTTGCAAGACTGGTAATAAAACGCCCACCTTTATCCACGACAGCGACAGGTATTCGAACATTAAAGGTTGGGATAGACACTGGGGTTTGCGGGTCCTGAGAATCCCCGGCTGTTTTATCTTTGTCCTGACCGGGCTTTTGCTTGTTCTCAGATTTTGCTGGTTGCGCGGGTTTGGTCGGTTGCGCATTCGCGCAGACAGCAACAATTAATAAGGACAAAATAAGGCAATATATTTTCATGCTGGATAACTTCTCCTGGAAAGAAAAAATGCGGCTTGCAAGTTAAGCTCCGATTATATTTCGTCGGGATGCCTCACGTAAAGCAACTCACTCCCGATAGAACAAGTGCATCTCCTGTTGACGAACACCAGGATAGGATAATTTGACATCATTCCAAATCCAGCCGCGCAATCTGTACGGTTTGGAATACAGCCGCTGATAACCAATATTTTCAAAATCCTGGTCTTTGAGGTTATGCCACGCCGGGCCAGTGAGCGAATCCCAAAAGATCAAAGTTCCGCCTGGCATTGCCCGCAGCATTTGCAAATTTTCTTCGCGGTCGGCGGTGAGATTAGGCCGCTCCATCGGATCGGTACCAAACATCACGCACATCAAGGCCTGACTCCAGACTAATTTTTTCACCGGACGCTGTTCGTTTTGCTGAAACCAATGATAGGTGTCTTTGACCGCCCAGGCATCGCGGATCCAACTCAATCCATCTATGTAAAGAATACAAACGGTAGCTGAGATGACAAGGACAGCCGTTGCGGTTGCCACGCGAAATTGATTTGAGTAGTGCGATAATTTTTCCGCCAGGGCATTCCACCCGACCAACGTAATAATCGCAATCGCTGGCGCGACACAAACCATATAACGTGGATAACCGACATCGCCGAAAATTCCCAACGCCCGAAATATCACGTGCAGAAAAAACAAACATAGAAATGACGAAGTGAGCGTCCCCATTTCACGTCGTTTAAGCAAAGTAACCAGGCCGGAAATAAACGGAATCAGCAGAAGCGGTCCGACCACTTCCGGCAAGCGCAGGAAATAACTCCAAAAATGACCATTGCCGTAAGCTCCTTCGTGCCATTGACTGGGCCAGTTATTTTTAATGTATAACGGGTCTTTCGTGATGATATAAGCCGCCAGCCACCAGAGAATGCCGCCGGTTGCCAGCCATAACGCAGGCGGAAATCTGCGCCAGAAAGTTGGTGAGATCCGCTTATCAAAAAGAATCCAGCTGCCCCATAGAATTCCATGAAAAAATCCTTCGGGTCGCGCCAGCACCAGCAATGACGCCACCAGCATGCCTGATTTTACTCGTCCTTTCAGATGCAGCCGCAACGCCACCACAAAAACCAGGGCGTAAAGCGGTTCCGTCAGCAAATCAGGGAAAAGAATAAAAAATGAAGGTTGAAGGAAAATCAAAACTACCGCCAGCCACGACCGCTCCAGCTTCAAATCACGCGCCAGCTTCCACGTTTGCCACGCAGTCGCCAAACCAATCGCTAATGTAAATAATCGCGCCACCTCAAATCCAAGCAGGGCCGGGAAACTGTAAAGAAACGTGAAAAGCGGTCGCGCCCAGACGCCCACAAACATTTCAGGATGCTTCCAGCCCCAGCGTGCAAACAGGAAATGATAGCCGCTGTCCTGTTGAAATCCGTCGGGATATAGAAACGTTAGCGCAATGCCAATAAGGGCGAAAATGATCAGCCAGGTAAACGCCTGTTTGCGGGAGTGATGAAAAGATTGCGTCATTCGTTTAGAAATTGATTGCGAGATTTTCTGGCAAACGCAACTCTAAACTGTTCCTGCCTGGAACGCAAAAGAGCGGCGTCAAAAGCCTGTGCTTCGGACGTCGCTCTTTATTGCGGGATTGTTCAGCGGCGGTAGTAAATCAAGAATTCTTATTTTTTGTCGGCGGGAGCAGTCGAAGCAGCGGGAGCCGCATCCGTTGATTCCGTTAACAACTGACCTTGTCCACGCGGGACAGTGCCTTTGGCGCTCTTGTTTTCGATGTAATAAACATCGCCCTTTTCAGTCACATTGAAATCACGATTGCCCGATCCGTCAGAATCGCGGTCAGCGTGAATGGTGAACGTGTTGGTTGTCACATCCGCGCTGGTATAGGTATAGCCGCTGATAACTTTGCCTTCACCGTAATTTTTGTTCAGCAATTCTTCCGTTACCAGATCATTCAAACTGGTAAATTTGCTTTTCCTTGAATAATAGGACGCCTCGGCGCGGTGAATTTCCTGCAAAGATGACATGGCCGCAGTTTCACGACCCTGTTTCAAAAACGTCTGAAGCTTTGGAATGGCGACAGCCGCCATAATCCCGATGATCGAAATAACGATCAATAATTCAATTAACGAAAAACCTGACGAACGATGTGCGAGCTTATTTGATCTCATGGTTACAGTCTCCCTGCTCTTGCGAGCGAAAAATTTAAAGTGTCTATCGTTTCGATCCGCGCCCGTTGCAACGGGAGGGGTAAAACAAAATTAATAATGGCGTTCTGGAGAATGAACGTTCGACTCTGGGGCTTGTTCCAATTTAACTATAGTTGTAATCCCGTGAATTCTTCAAATTTTCAAAATCTATTTTGTCAGATTTTTTAAAATATCGCTTTAAGGTCAATCCCAGCACGATAACTGAAAGCCCTAACCACAAAATCGCCCAGATAATTGCCGGGATAAAAGTCAGCCGTTGCATATTCAGGGCATCGCTGGATTC
>JANMKB010000114.1:0-11302 GCA_031371805.1 Blastocatellia bacterium
GCCAATATTCAAGCCATTTGTCATTGCCAAATCCATGCCAATTGCGTCAAAAATCTCCAGCACTCCATTGCGCATATCGGCGAATAGCTTGCGGTCATTTTCGCCCCAGTGAAAATTTATCAACGGAGTCGGAATGCCCCATTGATCAGTTTTTGTTGGATGAATTGTGACTCGATTATTGGGGCTGTGTTCAGCCTTGCCAAAGGCTCCGACCTGAAATAACGCAGGTTGCAATTTTGCGGACACGTTGCTTGTAATTCGCGCCAAATCCCGCGACATCTCTTGCGTGCAGCGGGCTGCGATAGCTCGCATAATTAAGCTGTATTCCAAATCCGCCCACGTAATCTTTTTTGCCGCGCAGATGGTTGTAGCGGGGGATGTAAGCGTGATCGGTCATCCCATCGCCTGTCCACGTATCTTTGCCAACTAATTCCGTCACGTAGCCATTTGCCCCGGCGGCAATGTGACCGCTGAGGTAACGACCAACGTTGTCATTATTATTGGCCAGTCCATTCGGGAATTTTTGACTTTTAGAATTCAGTAACAACCGCGCCGATTCTATCGTTGCGCATCCGAGAACGACAATTCGCGCCCTGATTTCTTCTTCTTTTCCACTCGTGCGATCAATGAAGGAAACACCGCTCGCCAGCCCGTCCTGATTGATTAAAATTGATTTGGCTAAGGCATTCATCCGCAGCGTTAATTTGCCCGTAGCTAATGCTTCAGGAATGACCGTCACATCACTCGACCACACGGCGCGCACGTCGCAAACATCCATGCAGTGTCCGCAATAATGACAGGCTCCGCGTGAGCCTTTCGGTTTTCGTAACACAGCTTTGCGCACCGGGATGACTTTGATGCCAAGCGGCGCGAGCTTTTGTTTCGCATAAATTTCAGAGCAGCGAAAGTGGGGAGGCTCAGCAACAAAATTTCCGTCGGGCAACTGCGGCAAGCCTTCTTTCGTGCCGAACACATGCATTTCCTGTTCGACGTAATTGTAAAATGGTGCAAGCTCTTCATACGAAAGCGGCCAGTCTTCTTCAATTCCGTGTAGAGAATTTTCACGAAAATCATCCGCCGAAAACCTGAACGTTGCGGCGTTCCAGTGAAAAGTCCTGCCGCCCAGCGTTCGGATGCGATCAATGCCCACGCGCTCGCCGATATGTTCGAGTTCACTACTAATTCCATCGGGATAAAGTGAAGCCTGTTTGTTCAAGCCGAAGCCGCGTTTGGGCAAATCGTAAGGCCAGTCGTGGATCATCAGGTCTGCGATTTTGCCGCGTCCGCCAGCTTCGAGCAGGATGACTTCAGCTCCGGCGGCGGTCAATTCTTTCGCCATAAATCCGCCCGCCGCGCCGGAACCAATGACACAGACATCATAGATTTTTTTCGTTTGAAGATTCATACGCATGTCCAGTAATTTTGGGTTGGTACTTTATTCCACAAATAAAGAAATTATGGAAGTCGGTCAAAGAAAAACCGTGCAAAGTGACAAAAAATGCAACCAATCGGTCAGGTCGGATGGCAAGGCTATGATGTAAGTGTTTCTATTTATTGATAGTTAAACAATAAGAGTGGGACTTAAATCATTTTGAATAATTTAACTTGCTTTAATCGGTCATCCTGATTATACTGCGCAAGCTTTTTCGGTAGTAGTTATTGGTCAAGCGAAAAACAATGTCGAGTCAACGGGGCGACAAAGCATTGTTTTTCGCTTGTTTGTTTTTACGAACAACCCAAATAAACCATCGGAAATGAGCAGAGGGAAAAGGCGAAAGAATGATGGAAAGATGTTATGTCTTTATCTCTTCTTTCACTTCTTCCCTCTTTCTTTTTTTGGCGGCAAGTATTCATACTCACTGCCAGCCGCACTAATAAAGTATTAAGTAAGAATTCCCTCCTTCTTCTCCCTCATCATCTTTTTTACCGTTATGTAATAACTGCTCTGGTTGCTTATCTGCAACAACATTTGACTCAGTGTTGTCAAATAGAAGGGCTGGTAATTTCCCCGTGGGAATTACTGCGCCGCCTTCATTTTCCCAGCTTTGTATTGAGGCTGGTTTCGCTTTCATTCTGTCTGGTTGCCTGAATAAATGTTTATTTAAATTCTTCATTTATTATCTCAGTTGGCTGTCTTCATTATTTACAAATTGCAGGCTAAAAGATGTAAAGGGTGTGCCGTGTTAAAGACGGAATTTGCCCGTTAAAAATATATCAGATAGCGTACTCTCAGGATACACCACTGTTCTTAACTCGTTCAGAGTTAAGGCTGAAATTATAACGATCTCCCCCTGAAACTATTTTTTTGCTCCTGTAACCTTATGTCTGACAACCTTACGGCTTCGATTAGTATTAATCAGGTCAAGTATGGCGCGATGTTTGCAATGTTTGTAGTAGTTAGCTTTAGTTGTAATGAATATCTCAAGATAAATTCGAATTTCGTTAAAGGAGAAAATATTATGTCAGTAACAAGTAATGATGATGTGATTTCAATTCTGAATAATCTGATTGAAACTTGTCGGGATGGTCAAAATGGTTTTCAGGCTGCCGCTGAAGGAATAACCCAAACTGAAGTGAAAAAACTTTTTGCACAATATGCTCAGCAGCGCGCACAGTTTGTCGGAGAGTTACAGGGAATGGTGCGTAATCTCGGTGGTGATCCAGAAAAGACGGGTAGTATTGCTGCCGCACTGCATCGCGGCTGGAATCAATATCAAAGCCGTCGTTACTGGAAAAGATGAGCACAATATTCTTGAAGAATGTGAGCGTGGTGAGGATTCTGCGAAGAAAAATTATGAAGATGCGCTCAAAGAAAATCTGCCGGGAGATGTTGCAACTTCGATCAGTCATCAATATGAAGCTGTCAGGGAAGCGCATGACCGCATTCGTAGCCTGCGTGACAAAACCAGTACTACTGCTGCTTAAGGAAAAGTTTTAAGAACTGTAATCCCTACGAGTTAAAGGTTCATTAAAATTTGGTTTATTACGAACTGAATGATTATTTCTGTTACTGATAAATCAATTTTCAATGAACCTTTATTTAATTTACAACAGAATAAATGGAATATTGGTTAGCCGATAAGTTGCAGGTAAGTAAGTTAAGAAACTCATAGAATTATAGACATCTGTAAAAACGCTGCGCCAGACGGTCAGTAGTCTGGCGCAGCGGGTTAGTAAGTTAGTTACTTTTTGAGCTTAACCAGCACCGGAACTTTTCTGGGTGGTTTTCAGAAATGCCTGCTTTGCAGCTTCCATTTCCTGCCCAAGTTGAGCAAGCTGTCTCTTGTCATAATGGTTTCTTACTTTGGGAAACATCTCTGTTTCTTCTTCCTTAACATGATGCTCGACGTTTTCAGCCATTACTGTCAGTTTTGCATCAAAACGTTCGCTTCCTTCTGCAAGCTGGTCAATCTCGCGTAATAAGGTTTTAACCTGCTTATGCTCTTCATAGGCCTCAAGCGTCATATCTTTTAACTCTTCATGCTGTACAAAAGAAGGATAAAGAATTGTCTCTTCAATATGAGTATGCGCTTCAAGCGCGACCTTAATTTGCTGGAAAAGCTGTTTATGCTTTTTTTCGCTTTTAGTTGCTTCAACTTGACCGAAAAGTTCTGCTACCTTCTGATGATCCTGTTTTAGTAATTCCAGTGCGTCCATTTGTTTCTCCATGAAAGATAATTATTGATATTAAAAGTCACCTGATATGTCTTCTATTATTTTAAGAGCAAATAATATTATCCACCTGAGGTGACTTTAATAACATTAATAATTAAATACCTCGATTTGCGCGTGCGCCCATCAGGCTGTGATAAATAACCAGAAAAATCACTGCCCCTACTACCGCCACAACCAAACTCCAGATATTCAGCCCTGTTACACCAGGCATTCCAAAGGTATTGAACAAAAAGCCGCCAACCACTGCCCCAACTATTCCCAAGACGATATCAAGCAGGGCGCCTTCACCAGTTTTATTAACAAGTTTGCTGCCGATAAAACCAGCGATTAATCCTAATACGATCCAAGCTAGAATTGACATAATTTCTCCTTCGTGAAGTTAATTGGTTTGGAGAAGTGCATTACTTCTCACTACAAATAGTACACCGTGCACTATTAGAGTACGCTCATACGGCTTCTCTGAATTTACGTTCCGTATGAAATAATATGTTGCAAATATCATGCCATTGAGAAACGGTAACTAATTTAAATATTGTTTAGTAATCTGATAGCCAGGTTGATTGAAAAACAACAGTCTTCTTATTTTTAAGCTGGCACCGATCTGTATCGGATGGCAATGGCATAATAGTTGCCCTCTTGAATTAATGTGAATAATGTAACACTGGAATCTGATATTAGTGATGAGCCAGAATCTTCAGATAGGAACAATAATAAAACCAGTCAGCAGAAATTTCTTTTTAGTCTGGCGCGGGCCTTTGGCGGGGCCTTGCTGTTTGCTTTACCGATGTTAATGACGGTAGAGATTTGGGAACTGGGGTTATATATTTATCCACTACGCCTGGCTCTTTTTCTTTTTATGGCACTCCCATTGCTGACAGGATTTTCCTGGTATTCCGGCTTTAAGCCTACTAACGGTTTAAAGGAAGATATGGTTGATGCTTTTGTGGCTTATGCCGTGGGTTTCTGCACTTCGGCTCTTGCGCTTGCCCTGCTGACAATTGTTGGAAAAAAAACCTCTGCTGCCGGAATTGTCGCAATGGTTTCCTTACAGGCAGTGCCTGCCAGTATTGGCGCCCTGCTGGCACAAAGTCAGTTTGGAAATTACGCAAAGCAGGAGAAAAAAAAGCAGGCAGAGGCAGGTTACTGGGGAGAAATTTTCCTGATGATTGCCGGAGCAGTATTTTTTGCCTTCAACCTGGCGCCGGGTGATGAGGTTGTGATAATTGGGTATAAAATGACTGCCTGGAACATTACAATAATAGCAATTCTTTCCCTGGTATTGATGCATGCTTTTGTCTATTTCTTACAGTTCAGAGAGCAGGAAAGCAGTGCGCAGGACACACCCTTCGGACAAACATTTTTCCGCTTTACTGTGGTGGGATATGCCATCGCATTACTGATGAGTTTTTACATCCTCTGGACTTTTGGACGTACTGATGGATTATCTGTTGAGCGAAATCTGGTAAACGTTATTATCCTTGCTTTTCCTGCCACCATTGGTGCGGCAGTGACACGCCTGATTTTATAAGTACCCTAATCTATGATTAATCAAACGACTGAGCCGACAGTACAACAAAATGATCCTGCGACAGATATTACCGTCAATAAAACAACCACTACCAATATTCCATTTTTGGAATGGGTAGTGGCGATTATTGGATTAATGATTGTTACCGGAGCTATCAGCTATCTGGTTTATCAGGGGCTTACCGAAAAAAAAACTCCTCCACAAATTTTGCTTAAGGTTAATTCGATTACGATCACCGGAACAAATTATCTGGTACAGGTTAAAGCTATCAATCAGGGGGGTGAAACTGTAAAAGAATTACAGATCGAAGGTACACTTAAGAATAAAGGCTCTGTGATTGAAACCAGCAATATCACTTTTGCTTATGTCCCGGCAAAATCAGAACGGATGGGCGGACTTTTTTTTACTGACGATCCACGTACTCTTACACTACAGCTACGCGCTTTGGGTTATGAGCAGCCATAATACGTCTGTTTTCAGAACGCGCCTGTACTGAATATGCAAAGTACTGAGTTCAAGTTGAGAATTTTGGGTTGATTGTTCTATGGCATAGCAGATGCTTTAAAAAGCCTGGACGATAATAATCGTACTAAATAATAAATCAGTATTGTGGTGGGCAAGACCCGCTGCCTAGGGAGTAATTTATGCCAGTTGATACACAAGTACAGGAAATTCTTGATCAGTATGCCAAATTTGAGGTGCCGCCGCTGCCAACCTTATCGCCCGAAAATGCGCGTAATCTGCCAACGCTAAATAATGCAGTTGCTGAATTAGTGGCAACCCATACCACCAAACGACTGATGAGCGTGGCCAGTCCTGCACCAGAACCCGTCGGCAGCATCCGACATATTCTGATGCCAGGTAATGAGACAGAAATTCTGGCCCGTGTCTATACGCCGGAGGCTGCGGGGCCGTTTCCAGCTTTGGTTTATTTTCATGGCGGTGGCTGGGTCATTGCGAATCTGGATGTTTATGATGCAAGTTGCCGCGCTCTCTGTAATGCTGCGCAATGCGTAGTTGTTTCAGTTGCTTACCGACAGGCGCCTGAACATAAGTTTCCGGCGGCGGTTGAAGATGCAAATGCTGCTGTGCAATGGGTTATGAATAATGCTGCGCAACTAAATTGTGATGCAACACGAGTAGCTGTGGGTGGTGAGAGTGCCGGCGGTAATCTGGCCACTGTTGCCTGTCTAATGGCGCGTGATCGGCAGGGGATAATGCCAATTTTTCAATTGTTGATTTATCCGGTGACAAATTACGGTTACAACTTTCCTTCGTATAATGAAAACGCTAATGCGAAGCCACTCTCGTCGGGTATGATGCCGTGGTTTTGGAAACATTATTTGTCCGATGCCAGTGATGGGGAAAATCCTTATGTGTCTCCCCTGCGCTTTGCGAATCTGAGCGGTCTGCCACCCGCGTTGATTATCACTGCCCAGTATGATCCGTTACGTGATGAAGGGGAAGCGTATGGCGAACAACTGCGACAGGCAGGAGTGATGACAACCATCTCGCGTTATGACGACATGGTACACGAGTTCTTTGGCCTGGCTGGAATGGTAAGTAAAGCAAAACTGGCGGTTGATGAAGCCGGGCAGACTTTGCAGGATGCTTTTATGAAAAGTGTACGATCCTCTACGGCCTGATTTAGTAATTGCAAAGTGAGTGAATTACGACCACCAGTTCGGCCAGTTCTACAGGTTTGGTAATATGCATTTGAAAGCCTGCGCCTAACGCCTGCAAACGGTCTTCGGGGCGTGCTCGTGCCGTCACCGCCACCGCCGGGAGCCGCTGTAAGTGCGGCACGCCCCGTTGATTTTCGAGCGCCCGAATTTTGCCGATAAGCTCGTAACCGTCTTCGCCCGGCATGGCAATGTCACAGACCAGCACATCGAATTCTGCGTCATTCATTGAGGCACGTGCTTCATTACCGGACGCTGCTGTGGTGACTATCGCGCCCCATTCTTTTAATGTGGCAGCCACCATCAACCGCGCTTCTTCCTGATCGTCTACCACCAGCACACGCACGTTATCGAGACGCGGTAAATCTGTTAAGGGAATTGCCTCCGGGTCGGTGCGGACTTCTGCAATGGCACGCATTGGTGGCTGATAATGGGTGCTTTTTAGTGCGAGCAGCGGGAGCGTAACGGTAAATGTCGCGCCTAATCCCAGACCCGCGCTCAGCACTTCAATCGTGCCGCCGTGTAATTCAACCAGTTGTTTGGTCAGGGCCAGTCCCAATCCCAAACCGCCATAGCGCCGCGTGCGCGACATATCGTTCTGGCTGAAGCGATCAAAGACGGCGGGCAAAAACTCCGGCTCAATACCTTTGCCATTGTCCCCGACGATGATGCACACCTGCTGTTCACTGCGTTCTAACCGCAATTCGACTTGTCCACCATCAGGCGTGAATTTGATGGCGTTCTGTAAGAGGTTCCAGGCAACCTGTTGCAGGCGTGCGGCGTCACCAATAATCGTTTGCGGTTCGTCGCCAAGTTGGCTGACCAGGTCAATTTTTTTGGCGGCGGCGGCAGGCAACACGACTGTCATTGCCTCTTGCAGGACAAAGTGCAAATCAGTTGGTGCGGCTTCAATCTTCAGCTTGCCGCTGATAATCCGTGCAGTGTCGAGCAGGTCTTCGATCAATTGGTGCTGCATTTTTGCATTGCGATGAATAATTTCGCAGTGGCGCACGACTTGCTCCACATCGTGCGGATTCGTGCGCGTCAGTTGCGTATAACCGAGTATTGCATTGAGGGGATTCCGCAGTTCGTGCGAGATGAGGGCAAGGAATTCGTCTTTTGCCCGGGTTGCCGCTTCCGCCGTTTCCCGCGCTCGCTGTTCCTGCTCCAGCAGCCCTTCGCGTTCGGTTTCGGCGCGCTTACGTTCTGTAATGTCCATCAGTGTGCCAATCCCGCGCACAATTTCTTTTTTATCGTTCAGGATCAGTCGTCCGTTATCTTCGACATAGATGTAATGTCCTTCAGCATGACGCAGGCGATACTGCACGTTGTATTCATTGCCGTCGGCAGCGTGTTCCAGCGTTGCTCGCAACCTTGACAGGTCATCAGGATGCACCTGATTCCGATACCATTCACGGGTAATTTGTTCTATCTGTTCTGTGCCGAAGAGCGACGCGAAACCATAAGCAGCGATTCTGCCATGCCGATAATCTGCGTCATAAACCAGGGCATGGGTGGCATCTGCTGCCAGTCGGAAACGTTCCTCGCTGGCCTGCAACGCCCCTTCCGCCCGCTTCTGCTCGGTGATGTCCGCATGGACTCCCACCCATTCGCGGATCGTCCCGTTGGCATTTAAAACGGGAACCGCGCGGATCGAGCACATCCGCCATTCGCCGTCGTGCCGACGGACACGGTGCTCGAATACGAAAGTGCGTTTCTCGGCCACCGCTTGAATCCACGCGTCAATCGTCGGCTGTGCGTCTTCGGGGTGAACCGCCTTCGACCAGCCGTAGCCTTGATATTCTTCGCGGGATTGACCAGTGAACTGTTCCCATCCGCGCTGCTCGCCTTCCATTAACCCGTCGGCATTATTCGTCCATAGCACATCACTCACGGCTGCGGTCGCGGCGGAGTAGCGTTCTTGGCTTTCACGCAATTTTTCTTCCGCCTCTTTGCGCGACGTGATGTTTTGGGTTACGCCGACAAGTCGGATGGGCGTGCCGTGCGCGTCGGTGATTACTAAGCCCGTCGTGCAAACCCAAATTGCTGCGTCCGTGTGCGGGTGGATGAGCCGATATTCGGTTTCAAAGTTTTCGGTATTTTTAATCTCCGCGTCAAAAGCACGCTCTGCGTCGGCGCGGTCGAGGGGATGCACGAACGCCATCGCTGCACTATGATTTTCGGGCAACGCGAAGCCGAGAACCTGCGCTTGATTGTCCGCAAATTTGATATTCCCGTCGTGTAAATCAATCTCCCACGAATACATTTCAGCGGCTTCGGTCGCCAGACGTAGATCTTCTTCCGATTCGCGCAATTTTTCTTCCGCCTGCTTGCGCTCGGTGATGTCTACAATTACGGCGATAACCGCTTGCCCCTGGCCGCGTGCATCTCGCACTAGCGCCACACTGTTACGTCCCCAGACAATCGAACCGTCTTTGCGGAGGTAGCGCTTTTCGAGAGAAAACGGAATGCCTTCTTCAATCAGCCGCCGAAAGTTCGTAGCGGAACTGAGCGTATCTTCGGGATGTGCCAGTTGCTGTATCTGCGTCTGACCGATCAACTCTTCCCGCGTATAACCGGTTAACTCGCAATAACGGTCATTGACGAAGGTGTAGCGTCCGGTCAGATCTGTTTCGGCCATCGCGGCCATCGTCTGATTGACCATGGCCGCCAAACGTTCTTCGGACTGCCGCAGTTTTTCTTCCGTCAGCTTGCGCTCAGTGATGTCGCGGGTAAAACATCGGGTGTGGATAAATTTACCGTCTTCCCAGAGGACGTTTGAATTGATCAGAACATCGCGCAGCGAGCCGTCTTTGCAGCGCAAGCGGGCTTCGTAATTACAAAGCGTTTCATCGCCGGTAAGCCGCGTCAGAATATCGTTGATCGTGTCCGCATCGGCGTGAAATTCCGTGATTGAATGCCCGATATATTCTTCCGCCGTATAACCTAAAAGCTCCAGTTCGGCGCGGTTCGCCCAAAGTATCATTCCGTCGGCATCAACCCAGTGCAAACCGACCGAAGCGTTCTCAATAAAATCTGTCAACTCAGCCTGTTTGCGGCGCAATTTTTCTTCCGCCTGGTTGCGTTCAGTGATGTCGTGGCTGACGACGAAGAGGCACGGCTGTCCGTTCAGCGTCAGGCGGTCGGCGTTGAGCAAATGCGTGCGAATGCCGCCTTGTTTTGCATGCCAGTTGACCTCGAAATCATGCACATCCCCATCGCGCTCCAACGCGGCCCGAAGCAGCGGGCGTTGCGCGGGGTCGGTGTACAAATCTAATGCGGCGGGCGACCGGCCAATCATTGCTTCGCGCGGCAGCCCGAACAATTCGGCGCACGCCTGATTGACATCTACATAGGCAACCTCAGCCTCTGACACGATAGCCATCGGCAAAGAACTGTTGTGAAAGGCGGCCATAAATTTGGCTTCGCTGGTGCGCAATTGCTGGTTGGTAGCGGTCAGTTCCGCCGTGCGTGATTGCACCTGTTCCTCAAGCCTGACGTTGCTTTGGCGCAATTCGCTTTCCGCCGTGCGTCGTTCGGCCATCACCGCAGCGAGAATATAAAAAAGCAAAGCACCCGTTGCGACGAACACTTGCGTCATCAACATACGAGCGTGTGGGGTGGCTTGGAAACTGAAAATCCCAAATCCCATCCCGGTCAGCCACATGGCAATCACCGCCAGCAACGTCCCCGCCGCCGCGACGCCGGGCGTACCAAAGCGCAAGGCGGCCCACAGCAAAAATAAATACAGCACGACGGGCGGCAGATCATGAAATTGCGGCAGGCGAAAGACGAACAACGTGGCTGCGCCCAAACTCAGCAACAACGCGGCAGCTTCGCCCACACGCGCCCACGCGGGCCACGTGCGCCAACTGAGCACACCGTAAGCAAGCGGCGTCAACGCCAACACGCCGAGTAAGTCGCCAATCCACCAGAGAAACCATTTTTGCCCGAACTCGCCGCCATTTGCCTTCACGATGAGCGCCGCACCGCCTACTGCGCCCAGCGGCGTGCTGACCAGAGTCACGACCAGCGTCCACATCACCACATGTGCCAGGCGCGCGAATGAGAACGCCGGACGGCACAACCGCACAAGCAACGCCGCAGCCAACAGCGGTGCGCCCAAATTCACCAGCAGAAACCCCAGACTGCTCCCGAAGGATTGCCCATGGACAACGATATCAGCCAGCAGATTCGGCACGGCTGCCGCCAGCACAACGGCCCACCAACGCCGTCGCGGTGTCGCGAGCAACATCCCCAGGTAGATTCCAACAGACGGCCAGAAGGCAGAGAAACTACCCGCGTGTTCTATCAGCGCGTAAGACAACTCCGCACCCACCCAATAAGCCAAAGCGAATAACAGCAACCGTAATCGGAATGACATCTTTAGTCCTCGTCTTCGTATGGGGAAAACTTC
>JANMKB010000152.1:0-3259 GCA_031371805.1 Blastocatellia bacterium
ATTGAAAGGGCGGGAATTGACCGTGGGTTCTGCGGGAATGCCCGCAGTGTTAATTTATCGGGCGCAGACAAATTCTATCGAAGAAATTCTTTTGCGTGGCATGCCTTTGGGCAGCGTCAAAAATTATCCCTATAAGCAGCAAACGCTTTTACTTGCGACAGTTGATGTTATTTTTGCGATGAGTGATGGGTTTGAGGAGCGCTTTGCGGTGTCAGGCGAGATGATTGGTTATGAGCGAGCAGAACAACTCCTGCTCCAATCTGCCCATCAATCAGCGAACGGCATTATCAATGAATTTGTTCGTATCGGAGATGAATGGGGCAGTGGCCGACCGCAGGATGATGATGTGACGTTTGTTGTCGTGAAGATCAAAGGGGATTGAAATAGCCGGATTTATGATCCCGACTTATTTGGCATAATTTACAAACCGTAATGCCTGTGTAACACTTCGATTCCGTTGTTATTTGTTGAGCGAAGAATGTTTTTCTAAACGAAAGAGTCAGCCCCGCAAGTACACTGAGAAAGCTTGCACGAAACTGGCTCCATTATTGGAGATTTTTTAATGCCTCCCCTAACCGATCAGCGCCATCCATCGCTTTCGATTGTCATCCCCCTTTTTAATGAAGAAGAAAATGTCCCGCTGTTATTAGCAGGAATTTTTGCTGAGCTTGGGCATGATCCTGATTTTTTGGAACTGGTGTTGGTGGATGATGGCAGCCGCGACCGAACAGTTCAAATGATTCAGCAAGCAATGATTTCTGAACCTCGTATCCGCTTAGCCCAGCATGAAAAAAATCGTGGGCTGGGCGCAGGAATTCGGACAGGTCTGGTGGCGGCGGCAGGTGAATTGATCCTTTACACCGACGCCGATTTGCCCTTTGAATTTAATTTGATTCCTGCGTTGCTGGCGCTTTCTACGCCCGACAATATTGTCATTGGTTGTCGTAATAATCGCGGTGAAGGCGGGCGGCGCTGGCTGTTATCAAAAGGCTATAATTTAATGACCCGGCTGGCGTTGGGCGTGCGGGTGCGCGATGTCAATTTTGCCTGTAAGCTGATGACGCGGAAAGCGGTTCGCGGGATGAATTTGAAATCCGAAGGTTCATTTATTGATGCTGAAATCTTACTCGAATGTCGCCGCCAGGGGTTTCAAATTACGGAAATGCCAATGACTTATTATCCCCGAACATTGGGACAATCAACCCTTTCACGGCCTGGCGTAATCTTTGGCATCATGCTTGAAATGTTCCGTTATTTCCTGCGTCCGACCATCCCCATAAACTATGAACTTGCTGAAGAAACTGATCATCAACGCTGATGATTATGGCGTCAGCCCCGAAGTGAACGCGGCGACTGAGCAGTTGGCTTTGGCGGGACGTTTGGGCGGCGCATCAGTTTTGGTTAATGGTTCCTGCTGTCCTGCATCCCTGGATTTTCTCCGCCAGAATCCGCAAGTGGGAGCCGGAATTCATCTAAACGCCATCGAAGGCAAGCCACTTTCAACCAGCCCCAAAATATCTGCAATCTTAAATGAGCAGGGATCGTTTGGCGGAATTTCAGCCCTCCTCAAACGGTGGTTATTGCATCCGCAAATTGTCACTGCCGCAGTTGAAATCGAGTGGCGCGCGCAAATTGAATTTTTGCTCCAGGCTGGAATCAGTATTACCCACGCGGACAGCCATCAACATTTGCATGCTTTTCCTCTGGCTTATCGTTTAGCGGTGAGGCTCTGTCATGAATTTCAAATCCCCGCCCTCAGAATTCCGCTGGAGCGGCATTCTCGCCCCGGACGAACAATAGCTTCTTTGGCGCTGCGAACTTCGCTGTTCGGAGCACGTTTGTTGCAACCCAAAACAGACTTAAAATCGAATGACCATTTTCTTGGCTTCAGGCGGGCGGGCGCTTATGATGCCGATTCCCTTATTAATGATTTGGCGTTATTGCCAGCAGGAGTAACAGAATTGGCCTTGCATCCCAGCACAAAAGATAATCTCCCTTATAAAAATTTACGCGGCGATGCTGAGCGCCAGGCAATTTTGCATGATGAATTTCCTGCCCACCTTGAACGGCTGGGAATTGAATTGATTAGTTGGGGAGATTTATAGAGAAAGTGTACAGTAGGTGTCCCGCCTGCTGAAGAAGCTGATATGTTGACTATACTCTATTATTTTTTTCTCACTCTGTTTTCCCTCGCAACATTGGGAGGCCTTGCTTATTACCTGCTGGCGATAGATTCAGTGCGCAGGCTCAGGCGACGAAACGTAGAAGGCAATCCAATTTCATTTCTTCCGATCAGTTTGCTCAAGCCTCTGTGCGGCGCTGACCCTAATTTAAAATCTCATCTCGAAAGTTTTTTCCGCCAGGATTATCCAGCTTTTGAAATTTTATTTGCGGTCAGGAATGACCGTGATCCGGCGTTGCTTGTAGTGCACGAATTAGTGGAAAAATATCCGCAGATTCCCACCCAAATCGTGTTGACAGGTGAGCCGCCCTACGCCAATGCTAAAGTTTACAGCATGGAAAAAATGGCGGCACTGGCACATCATGAAATCCTCGTGATTACCGATAGCGATGCTTCGGTCAGCTCTGATTATCTTCAGGATATGGCGCGGAGTTTTGCGCCGGAAAAGGTTGGCGCCGTCACCAATTTATATCGCGGCGTGAGCGGCTCGGACTTCTGGTCAAAGCTGGAAGCTCTGGGAATGAGTACGGAATTTATGGCTGGCGTAGTCGTGGCGGAACGGCTCGAAGGAATGCACTTTACACTCGGCCCTTCGATGGCGGTACGCGCTGCAAGCCTTACAAATATTGATGGTTTTGCGCGGATGGCAGATTATCTGGCAGATGATTTTGTCCTGGGACAATGGGTGGCGGAGGCAGGCGAGCAGGTAGTTCTTTCATCCCACATCATCATTCATCACGCCTCAGCGACAGGATTTATGAAGAGCTTCAAGCATCGGGTCCGCTGGAATCGCAGCAGCCGTTATTCGCGTCCTGCCGGTTATTTCGGACAGGGTTTTACTTATGGCTCAACGTGGGCAACCACGCTATTTTTACTTGCGCCATCATTGCTGACCGCTGCTATTCTGGCGCTTATTTTCGCTGTGCGATTTTGGCTGGCGATTGAGCTTGGGACGCGGTTGCTGAATGATTCATTTGTGATCAAAAGAAGCTGGATGATTCCGTTGCAGGATTGGCTGAGCGCCGCGTCGTGGTGCGGTGGATTGATGGGGCGTGAAATTTTATGGCGCAATGAACG
>JANMKB010000166.1:0-4028 GCA_031371805.1 Blastocatellia bacterium
GGCGGCTTATTGATGTAGTGGGCTAAGAAAATTTCTTGAGAACTGCCGAATAACAGATATTTCAAATCCGCAAACTGACTTGCGTTTGGATTAAACTTTCGATAGTGAATGATTCGACCGACTTTCACATCAACATTCTCCAAATCACGGACGACTTGACCGCCTTTTTCCAAATGCCCGCGAAAAATTTTGGCTTTAAAGCCGGACAAAAGTGGGCTTTGCGGACTGCCTGAACCCAATCTCGGCAAAACAAATCTTTCAGGATTGAGCGTATAAATTCTGACGCTGGCATTCTTACGCCGATCATCGCTGTAAACACTCTGGAGATTCTTTCCGCCTCTGAGGAAGGAAGCCTCCAAAATAACCTGATAGCGATGCGGCGAAGAATAATCCGTTTTGTCTTCATTCACACCATCAAACATTGGGAGATGAGACAAATAAATTTTCTTGTCGCCGAACACCAGCATATTGTGCGTGTTCGGCGAGTCTTCCTTCATTTCGTGCGATTGCGCCCCAACTTTCAAGCCAGAGCCAAACAACGCCGTGGTTGCGGCGGCAACACAAAGCTGTTTGAGAAACAATCTACGGTCAATTTCGTATAAATCCTTCATTGTTTAAGAACTTCCATATTAAAAGTTAAAGCAACTGTAACCATTTTGTCAGCGAGCTTTGGCAGTTAAATTAACATTCAAAAGCAGTCAATTTTGTCCGCTTCGAATGTTGTTCTCGATATAGCCGAAGCGTGGATCACTAATCGCATTCTTCGCATTCTTCTGGTCGTTCAGTTTTGCAATCAAGTCCTCAATTGTGTTCCAGTCTTTTGCGTATTCACCAAACCATTGATCTACTATCGCTGCCTGTTGTTCCAGCCCCATATCGCTCCATTTCTCGCCGACGTTGGGTGTATAAGAATGATTCCCGAATACTGCCTTGCAAATTGTTCCCGGTATGAAAGATTCGGTTTTAATCTGCCACGCATGCACCAACTCGTGAATAAATACCTGACCTTTAGTTTTATATCCTCTATTAGGATTTGGATCAGAATAGTGCATCGGGTCATCGAAAGCGTCATCGAGATTCATCAATATTGAACGGTCAACATTTACCCATGTGTATTTGCGTCCGCCGCCGTGCGAGAGATTGGTGATAAAAAATTTCTCTCTCGGCGGCAGAGTATCGCCGAACACCACGTTTGCAAACCGATATTCTTCGACCGTCATCTGCCGATGTTTGATTAGCGCGTCGGTGATCGCTCCGGCTGCCACGCCTGCGACGACGGCGGCAATGATTGCCGATGGACCAAATACCCAGACTACGCCGCCTGCCACTGTGATACCGACTAATCCTCCCGTTCCGACAAAAGATGCGTCCAAAGAATCCGCCAGTTGTGCGGACACGACAATCACCAGCGCGAGTCCAACGCCGAAGGTTACGTCCGCTACCAAAAACCCGAGCAAATCTTTGGCAATATCTTCAATCGTATTCAATACGCCTGCATCTTCATACGACTTGCTGACAGACATCGAAGCCGCGCGAACATCGAGCCAGTTCGCCATAATCAACGGGTTCTGTCCGTCCTCATTGTGGTCAAAGTTACGATTTACATGCCCGAAGGGATTTGACCCGGTTCCATCCGTGTGTCCGCTGGTTTGGAAAAGTAAAGTTACTCCACTGGATGCTTGTATCGCACACCGCACCCGAAAAGTGTATGGATCAAAGCCACTATCGTGCATATGAACATTAAACGAATACCTACCGTCGCTGAACAAAGTAAGATCAATCGTCCCGCCGAGCGCCGTGCCTGCCGGTGTTGTAATATCTGCGTGAAAACTTACAGAAGCCGTCAACGCAACTATTAATTGAGACATCCTCAGCGGCGGAGACATATTCACCTTTCGAGCGATTTCTTTCACGCTGATCGGCGATGGCGGATTGATCTGAGCAGTTGCAATATTGCTAAAACTTTTCATAATTTTTTCCTCCTTTTGTTTGTTCTTCCTTACTGCAATGCGATTAAAATCGGAATCAAACCTTGTCCGTCTTTGAGCGGACGCAGAGCTTTACCGATGACCGCGCCGAAGGCTTTCAAATGATCCGAAGCCTTCATCGCGTGTCCGGGCGAAGGCGATGTCGTCAGCAAATCGCCGACTTCAATCGAAGCGTATTGAGCATCAACTTTGCAATAGACTTTGCCGAGCAGAGCGATTGGTTTGCGGTTGGAATTCGCTTCCTGTTTATCAAGCACGATGCCCGGTTTATATTTGCCCGCGCCGGAGACGACTCCGGCAACGCGCTTGTCGTAGGGTTGAGAACTTTGGTGCAGCGATTCGTCCTCGCCAAGCACCATCACCGTTCCCGGTTCAATCGAATCGGCATCGGCGATGTCAAAGTCTTCGGCACAATCGGCGTTAGCAAGGATAATGTCTTTTCCAACACCAAGCACTCCACCAATCCAGACATCACCATCGAAAAAGCCCGCGTGTCCCTGACCACCGACTTTTTTGGCAAATATAGCTGCTCCCGTGCCGAGCGGATTAAGATTGTAAGCGGCTATTGCTGCCGTCTGAAGTGACTTGGTTTCAGCATGCATGCCTTCAAAAGTTTCGCTAAAACCCTTGACTCCCACGCCCCCTGAACTGGTTCCTAGGACACCTGTCCCCGCATTAGCTCGTCCTTCCACGCCATTCCCGGATACACTAGAACCTACTACTCCGGGCGCGGCAGCTCGACTTTCACCTTCTACACCGACACCTGTGTCCGAACTTGCCCGAACACCGGACAATGTTCGGCTATGCGCTCGTAAGGCATAGTCGGTGTCACTCCGGGCAACTACACCTCGTCCACTGGTGCTGATACCTTCAACTCCGCACCCGGCATTGCTGATGCCTAATACCCCTCCTCCCCCAGTTATAGCTCTTTCGTTACTTGTATTTTCACCTTTGACTGCCGCCACTGTAGCTGTTGTAGATTGACCAATTAAATTCGGCATGAAATCTCCGTAAAAGTTGAAAGTTGCAGATTGATTGATTCATCATTGCACCACGCAATGACGGTGTTAAATTTTTTACTTCAGGCTTAATCCTTATGACTGTATTTTTCGTTGTAATGTATCCACACAGTCGCCAACTGAATACGCCTCTGTTTCACCATCTTTAGAAGTAGCTATCCGAGCATAGAAATGTTGGGATTTCTATGCCCAGGCACTTCATCGTTGATGATCGAATCCTGTATGGGGATGAGCGTATAATTTGGGGGAGATAAAAACTACTAGTTGCTACAAATCGCTTAACTGATTTTTTAACTAACTTACTTGTTTCTTGGGGAGTGCTGATGCTATCACAGAAAAAATCCTGTGCAAGCTCCAGGGTGTATTTTTCGATTGACCAAACCGCGATCAAGGCTTAGGTTTTAAGAGTTGGGAACTCTATCTCAACCAGTAAAAGTTTCAGCATAAAATTCACTTGCAAAGGAATGATCAGGTTAGCAACTAATCAATGGTGCTTTTGTGTGATAATGTTTCCAGATCAAGATTAACCAAAATTACAACCCAAAACAAAAAATACCTGTGGAAACACAGTTGGGAGAATAATTGATGCACCACCATTCAACCCGTCGCCAATTTTTACAAACTGCTGCACTGGCTTCTGTCGCTTCGACCTTAAATTTGGCGGAAGTTACAAGCGCAGAAAATATCATCGTTGATTCGCATCTGCATTGTTTCGCAGGCCTCAAAGACGAGCGTTTTCCGTATCACGCAAACGCGCCGTATCGTCCGGCAGGAGCGGCTCCGCCAGAACATTTATTGCAATGCATGGATGGTGCGGGGATTAAATTTGCTATCGTTGTTCACCCCGAACCATACCAGGATGATCATCGTTATTTGGAGCATTGCCTGACTGTTGGCAAAGATCGCCTGAAAGGAGTTTGTCTCGTCTTTGCCGACCAGCCAAAATCTATGGAGCAACTGCCAAAATTAGCCAAACGCGGCGACATCGTAGCTGTCCGCATGCACGCCTACGCGCCAGAAC
>JANMKB010000188.1:0-1640 GCA_031371805.1 Blastocatellia bacterium
GAAAACGGCGAGAACAAGCGAAATTCCAAATGTTTACGCGCATCGAAAGGAATCTTCGGATCACGATTGATCAAAAATCTTTTCCAATCGGTATCCTGTTCTTTCATTAGCGGGACAACGTTTGGACGACGCCAGCGACCAGGCTGATTCACATTCCAGGTCATATCAGCAAACACAATGTCGCCGAACTTTCCTGAATCCAAATATTCTTTGGCACGCATATAACTGGTTGTTGAGCGGCGCTGCGTCCCAACCTGAAAGACCTGCTTCGCTCCGCCAATGACTTTCAAGGCTTCACGTGCATCCGCCATCGTGCTGGCGAAAGGTTTTTCGCAATACACATCTTTGCCTGCTCTGACGGCTTCGGTGGCGTGATAGGCGTGCTGAAAATCCGCCGTAGCGATCATTACAGCATCAATATTTTTCATCGCATAAAGCTCATCCGTGTTGCGAGCCATCGCAATGTCTTTTGCCTTCGCGGTGAATTTATTATTCCCTACGATCTTCGCGGTACTGGTTTCGCGATGATGTTTCCAAATATCGCAAACCGCTACGAGTTCAAAATTCATGGCGTCGGCTAATTTCATAAACGCGGGAACCAGTGAACTCATCATGCGGTCGCCTGCGCCGATGATGGCGACCCGAATGCGGTCATTTGCGCCGCGTACTTTTCCGGCGCTGGAGGCAGGCAATCCGCTGATCGTCAATCCTGCGGCGGCTGCCGAAGTGGTCTTGAGAAAATCTCTTCTTGAACTATCGCTCATAAAAAACTCCTTCGGAAAATGAACCGTAGACAGTACGCCTGCGGCAATTGATTGTGAGAGGGACTGCATTAAATTCTTACTTCTTCGATGTCAGTTAATTTGTCCAGGTTACTTTAAAAGAGGTGCGGGGGGATGTCAACAATTTGGCTGAATGGTATTACCAATTGGTTTTATCAATAGGGACAACATGGACAATGGCTTCGTTCACTTCGTTGAGAAAACGATTCAGGATGGAGCCGTGCCAGAAAATTTCCCAGCGCGAACGGGCGGATTGTCCGAAAACGACGTGCGTAATTGTGTTTGCTTTGGCGAATTTAATTAATTCGTCGGCGACATTTTGACCTTTCAGACAAACGATTTTGGCACCCAGATCTTCCGCAAATTTGCCGTTATCCTGCAAAATGCGTTTTGTTTCCGGCGTAATATACGCGGCTGATTCGATGGGCGTTTCGACATAAACCGCGTGCCAGTCCGTTGCCAATCGTCCGGCAATCCGCGCCCCGATGCGCAACAATTTTTTGCCGCTGCCGCGTGAAGCCAGACATACCATCACTTTTTCAGGCATCGTCGCTTTTTCAAGGCCGGATTGCGCACGGTAATCAGTGTCCTGCGCCGCCTGACAATCGGCGACTTCGCGCAAAGCCAGTTCACGGAGCACGGACAAATTACTTTTGCGAAAAAAATTATTCAGCGCCTGTTCAATTTTCTCGACGCCATAAATTTTCCCCTGGCGCAACCGCGTGCGCAGCGTGTCCACTGAAACATCAACGTTGATGACTTCGTCCGCACGTTTCACAAAACAGTCGGGGACGGTTTCGCGGACACGCACGCCAACCGCACGTGCGATGACATCATTCAACGATTCGAGGTGCTGCA
>JANMKB010000268.1:0-8675 GCA_031371805.1 Blastocatellia bacterium
CACCTCGCGCAGCATTTCTTCTGTTGGCTGGCGCGTAGCTCCATAAAGCGATTAGGCCATCACGCCTGTGCGCCGCTCACGAAAGCCTTCCCACTCAATCATGTTGTCCTGCGTTTCGCCGCGAATTCCGTGTTGCGGGCCGAACAAAGTAGTGAGGTTGATGTCAGGGTGCGCGTGAAATAAATCAGCGGCGTGTTGCCAGGCGTGATTGACCGTTGTCGGATTACAAATCAGGCCAACGCGTGCGCCGCGCAATAAATCAATCTTTTCCGCCAGCAGGAGTTCCAACCCTAATTTGATTTTCTTCATCTGTATACCCTCGTTTACTTGCGCCGCATTTACAACCTTTACAAATTGGAAATGACGATGGCGAGTGCTATGCTCGACTGGTTCAGACCAAAAGGATTTTTTATGAAAACAGTTCGAATTTGTATCTTAACTTTATTAACCGCAATTTTTCTCAACGTTTTCTGTTTGGCGCAACAACCAGTATCGGCTCCGCAACAAACGCAACCCTACACGTCGCAGGATATTAACCTGATATTACGTCGTAACGTGGGGCGTGACATGACCGAAAATGATCTGGCAGCGCGGATTCAGCGCCTCGGTATCGCTTTCGATCCGACGCCGGAAATTGTTTCTCGCTTTAGATTCAATGGAGCGCATCCGCACTTAATTAATACCATCAAACGAGCGGGGGAAAAATATGCGCCGGCGTCTGATGTAGTGGTCGCAACTAAGGTCAATGTCGCCGATCCAATCATCGAAGAAGTCCGCCAGAAGGTCAAAGATTACGTTGATGGCATGCCTGATTTTATCTGTACCCAGGAAGTGCAGCGCTCGCTGGATTTCGATGGCTCCGGTGCGTGGCAGCGCATAGATGAATTGCGTTATGAGCTAACTTACAATCGCAAACATGAAACGTATAAGCCGCTCCCGGTCAATGGTCTGTTAGCGCCGCGAAACATCAATAATTCCGGCGGTGCCAGTTCCGCCGGAGAATTCGCTTCGACCCTGGACAACTTATTTGATCCGGCAACTGAGGCCGTTTTCAAACCCGCCGGAAAAGAAAAACTCGGTACGCATCAGACCTTAATTTACGATTATCGCGTGACGCAACAAAAATCAAAGCTGGATGTCAGGATTGGTGATGATGCGCCGTTCATTGCGGGTTACGCGGGCAGTGTGTGGATTGACGAGAAAACGAAAGATGTCTTACGGATTGAACAGGCAATTGAAAATCCTCCTGCTCAATATCGCACCTTCAGCGGTGACAAAACAATTGATTATGAAATGGTCAAATTGCGTGGCGTTGAGGCGGAAGTTTTGTTGCCGATCAGAGCCGAAGTGATGATGTTGAATCGCGCACAGAAAAGTTATTCTCGCAATCTGATTTCTTTTAAGTTCTATCGTAAATTCGAGTCCGACATCAAATTTATCGAAGGCGCAGAATCCGACAAACCCGAAAAGCCGGAGCCACCGGAAAAACCGCCAGGAGAAACAAAATGAATCTCAGCCCTCTGGCTGTCTGGCAGTGGCGCGAACTGAAAATACTTGATCGTGCTTTGTTACTTCTCTCAATTTTTTGCGGCGTGAGCTATTTGCTCGCGCCGTTTTTAGTGGCCGAACAACTCCACAGCTACTGGATCATCAATGCAATTATCAAAGGCCTCGCAGTGTCGCCAGTGGCTATAATTGCTTTTCGCTTATTGCCTGGTCTGGCAGGAAAATTACTGGGCAGCGCACTGATTTTCTCAAGTATTGGCGATATTTTTCTGGCCTTGCGTAACGGAGATTATTTCGCCTTTGGGCTGTTATCATTTTTAGTTGCGCATCTTTTTTTCATCATGCTGTGGGTACGCAACTGGTCAAAGCCGCTGCGAATAAATACTGCACAGAAGCTTTTGCTGACAGTGATAATTGCTTTTCTCGTGGTGATGTTGTGGTGGCTGTTGCCTGTGCCCAATGACCTTTCAATCCCTGTAACAATTTACATGTTCGTCCTGACCACAATGGTCATCACGGCGGCGCTGGCTGATTTCAAAACTGCCTGGATCGTGATGGGCGCAAGCTTGTTCATGCTGTCTGATTCGCTGATTGCCCTGAGCACATTCAAAAATGTAGTCGGTGGCAAACTGGCCGGATTTTTAATCTGGTCAACTTACTATCTGGCTGAATATTTTATCGCGGTTGGTTTTTTAAGAGAAGCAACGGGCGGGGACAAGCCACCGCCCCTGGAAAATTAGCTACCGCGATTTTGGTGTTGTCGTCAGCGGAGTAACAACCACTGGTGCAGCGTTGGGTCGTGGCGGCAATTCAGGCATAGTTCCCTGGCTGAAACGTGGCAACAGTTCATCCCGCATCGCCAGGTAATACACAGCCGCCGCAATTGCTATCGCTGATTTCTTCGCATCGTCCTCAATAATTCGTTCGTAATTATCCAGATTCGTGTGCCACGTCGCCGTCCCATATTCAATCGGGTCCTGCATCACGCCAATCCCTGGCAATCCGGCCTGATTGAATGAGGTATGATCCGAACCGCCGAGGCCGCGACTTTTGGAAGTCATTGCTCCCATTACACCTAAATCTTCAAATGATGCGGCGAACTGTTTCAAAATCGCAGCCGTTTCCGGCGGCCCAAAAACACCGAAACTCCGGGCGCGACCAGTGCCGGAATCAATGTTGAAATAACCACCAAACCTTGCAAAGTCCGGCTTCGGGTTTTCCGCCGCACCAAAATGCTCTTTGACGTAGGCCTGTGAACCCAGCAGGCCCTGCTCTTCGCCACTCCACAACGCCACGCGAATTGTGCGGCGCGGTTTCAGGCCAAGCGCCTTGATGATGCGTGCGGCTTCCATCATTGTGGCGCAACCAATGGCGTTGTCCGTAGCGCCTGTTGCCGCGTGCCAGGAATCAAGATGCCCGCCCAGCATAATCACTTCGTCGGCTTTGTCTGTGCCGGGAATTTCAGCAATGGTGTTGTATGAAGTTTTGCCTTCGGGGTAGCTGCGATTCCCGATATTGAAGGCAAGTTCAACTGCCGTCCCATCAGCCAGAATACGGGAGATGCGCCCATAATCTTCGTTGCGCATAATCACGGTCGGCACAACTTTCGCGGTGTCAAAGCTGCGATTATTGAAAGCACGAATTTGTCCCTGATCGCGCCCGCCATCATCAATTCTGATCGCTGCTCCATTTTCAAGCAGGAATTTATCCACCTGTTCGCCGATTTGACGCGGCGTGAGTTTTTTCGGGTCAGGTGATTCCTGCTGGCGCCTTGGGCCAAACGGCGCAGGATTATCAGAATTGAGTCGTTCTTTGATTATTTTGTCATCTATGCGACGCGGCGCAGGTTCAATGGTCACAGGCACAAATTGTGATTTGCCAACCAAAACAATTTTGCCTTTGACCTTGTCTTTGACGCTGTCGAGGTAAGCGGTAAGTTCTTCCGGCGCAGGTTTTTCAGGCAGGATCATATGAAATGCCTGAGCTGTAACCGTGCCAGTTGTTCCGGGCGTCCACGCCAGCACTTCACAGGTCAATTGATCTTTGACCGGCGAAATAATATGCGCTGAAAAATGTTCATTGAGCCAGCCAGAATGACCGAAATCCCAGGGCTCTAAATGTGCATTGGCAAAGCCCCACGATTGCATTTGTTTGATTGCCCATTTTGCCGCGTTCTCGTGATTAGGTGAACCAGTCAGGCGCGGGCCATAAACGTCGGTGAAAAAATGCAGTGTTCGCATAATCTGCGAATTTTCCATGCCTTCTTTCCGTATCTTCGCATTAACGTCGGTATCAATATTTTCGGGCTTTAGTGCCTGAGTTGTTTGCGCGAATGGCTGCAACACCAGAGAACAAAAAACAACCAGTGTAAATACCATTCTCTTGCCACAAAACTGTTTCTTCATTTTGATTCCTTATATTCAGATTGATTCCGACCAGTATGACTTCGAGGCTTCGATAATTCGCGTCCGTCATCTATAATCTTTTCTTGCAGCACGAAGAATAACCAATAATTGCCAACTATCAAAATGCCTAACGACAAATGGAATTCAGCGCTTTACGATCAGAAGCATTCGTTCGTGTATGAATACGGTAAAGATTTGCTGGCGCTGTTGCATCCGCAGCCAGGCGAAAGGATTCTTGATGTTGGTTGCGGCACTGGTCATTTAACCGCGCAAATTGCCGCAGCAGGAGCCAGCATTACGGGCCTTGACAATTCCGCCGCGATGATCGAAAGGGCGCAAGCGACTTATCCAAACCTCGACTTTATTCATGCTGACGCAACGAATTTTTCCTTCGCTGAGCCTTTTGACGCCGTATTTTCCAACGCGACACTGCACTGGATTTCCGATGCTGAAGCGGCGGTCAAATGTATGGCGCAAGCCCTCAAATCGGGCGGCAGGCTCGTCGTCGAATTCGGCGGCAAAAATAATATTGCCAACATTATGAATGCGCTCGGTGAAGCTCTGACGGAATTGGGAATCGCTGGAATGAGCCGTGCAATGTATTTTCCGTCAATTGGCGAATACGCGCCCTGGCTGGAAAAATACGGCCTCGAAATCAATCAGGCATTTCTGTTTGACCGCCCGACAAAACTGGACGGCGAAGACGGAATGAAAAACTGGCTGCGCATGTTCGCAGTGATGAAAACGGAAAATTTATCCGAAGAGTTGCGCGAAACTGCTTTTGCTCTGGCGGAAAAAAATTTGCGCAGTGTGCAATATATTGACGGTCAATGGTACGCTGATTATCGCAGGTTGAGAATCGTCGCACGAAAACTTTGATGGCAGTCACAAACGGATTCAGATTTTAATTTCTGGCAAAAAATATTCTTATGCAACTCGCTCGCGTCCTCGGCAATGTCGTTGCCACTATTAAAAACTCGACGCTCGAAGGCCGCAAGCTGATGGTGATTCAAACGCTTGATGCTGCCCTGCGTCCGGTCGGCAAACCTTTGGTCGCCATAGATTCTGTCGGCGCAGGCGCAGGCGAATTAGTGTTCTGGTGTCGCGGCAAAGAAGCGAGCTTCCCGTTTGCGGGCAGCGAAGTCCCGACCGATTGCACCATCGTCGGCATCGTGGATTCCGACCAACATGTTGAGATTGAAAATGTCCGCTAAGCTGCCAGCTTGTCATGACAAATTCATAATTTCTTTCCAATTTCACTTTTATGCTCTTAGGTAAAGTAATCGGCAATGTCGTTGCCACAGTCAAAAATTCCCGCTACGAAGGCGCACGCGTCATGGTCGTGCAACCGATCAACCCTGACGGCACAGCACGCGGCCACACAATGCTGGCGCTTGACAGCGTAGATTCCGGCGCAGGTGATATTGTAATTGTAGTGCAGGAAGGCTGGGGCGCGTCAACCGCCGCCACAGGGGAACCGGGCGCGGCAATTGATTCAGCGATTGTGGGCGTGGTGGATTTTGTTACGGAGGATTAGGTGAGTAAACTTACTGAATAAGCAGCGATCTTTGAGTCAATACTAATCAATGTGCAGTTGGCAATAGCTGAAGATCATTCGTTTGCTGCTGACTTTTAATCAAATTATCCAACGGCTGACTAAGCGTCAATCGTCCTAATTGATCTTTGATCTGAATTTCTTAGGCACTCACTACGCTCAGGATCAAGGTATTATTTTCGTCTTCCAAAGCAGCGACAATGTTGGCTGAAAGCTTTTCCGGTTCATCAGCCCACCAAATGAAGATGTGGGTATCCAAAAGTAGCGTCATTCTTCTCCCGCCCAAAATTCATCAGGTAACGGATCGTCAAAATCTTCGCGCATTTTGATTTGCCCACGATTCAATCCTGCCACACGCTTCTTTTTTGCCTGGACAAACGTTACCAGGCGAGCACTTGGTTTCCCCGCTTCAGCGAGGATAACTTCATTGCCGTTCAGCGCAAGTGTCAGCAAATTACTTAATCTTTTTTCGCCTCTTCGATTTCAACTGTTGTAGTCATAACTTTTTCAACGTCCTAAGTATATCCTGACTAAGCCTCAATCCCCTGCTTCCCAAAAAATTTCTTCAGCGCCGGATACACATCTTCTTTCTCATCAATTCGCACACCAATAAATCTGTCTTTATTTTTGACGCGGTCATCAAAAATCGAGAGCAATGCGCCGGAACTGCGCCGATAAGCAGAGCCTCCCTCTTCGCCGATTTCGCCGTAGCCAAATAAATTACAAACCTCAATTAATTTGTCAGCTAATTTTACGGCTTCGTCATTGTCGGAATAATAATTATCGCCATCCGAAAAGTGAAACGGATAGACGTTCCAGTCACGCGGCGGATAGCGTTCGTCAATGATCTCAAGCGCGAGTTTATAAGCCGAACTGACGACGGTTCCGCCCGATTCGCCCTGCGTAAAAAATTGCTCTTCGGTGACCTCTTTGGCTTCGGTGTGATGGCTGATAAAAACGATGTGGACGTGATCATATTTCGTGCGCAAAAAACGCACCATCCAAAAATAAAAGCTGCGGGCGATATATTTTTTGAACTCGCTCATACTGCCCGAAACGTCCATCATCGCAATGATAACCGCGTTTGATTCGTACTTCAGCTCTTCTTCCCAGCTCTTAAACCGCATGTCCTCTTTTTTGAATTTGCCGAGTTTGGCAGCGCCTTCTTCGCGGGCAGTGCGACGAATGTTTTCCATAATCGTGCGGCGTTTGTCGAGGTTCGACATCGCTCCGACACGACGGATTTCCGTAAATTTTGTCGTCTTTGATTGTACTGCCTGCTTTGCTTTTTCTTCGAGGTAAGGCAAATGCAAATCCTCAAAAATCATCGCCGCGATTTCGTCAATGTTGACTTCGGCTTCGTAATAATCCTGCCCCGGATCGCTGCCCGGTTCGCCCGCACCGGAGCCTTGCCCCTGACCCGGCTGATTCTCGCGCCCGATTACATCACCAACTTTCGTTTTGCCGTCACCCTGGCCGATATGTTTTTTCTTGCGATGATCGAAGCGGAATTTGTATTCATCCAGCGCACGCATCGGAATTTTGACCTGCTTGCGCCCCTTGGAAAGAATGATGGATTCATTGGAGACAATAGAGCCGAGATTTTTTTTGATCGCATCCTTAACGCGTTCTTTGTGGCGTTCCTGATCTATGATGCCTTTGCGTTGTAATGACCAATCGTTGCGCTGTACAGACATAAAATTACGACCTCGACTTTGATGACAGGGGCGAAGAATTATTTTACATCTTTTCGGATTGTAAAGTGATGATTTTGTTTGCAATGACAAGTGCGGCGTTCGGCTGGTACAATCCAACCGTAGTATTTGTTATGAAGGGAGAAGTTTTATGATTGCAGAAGCTGTTGCGATAGATTATTTGGAGTTAATTGAAAAGTTGCCTGAAAACGGCATCCTCACGTTACACGGCGTAAGTTGGGATGAATACGAAAAACTGCTACAAGCTGTAGGTAAAGCCCCAATTTTACGAATCACCTACGATCACGGGCGGATGCAAATTATGACGCTTTCATTCAAGCATGAATACTATGACCATATTATTGAACAGATGATCGGAGTATTAAGAATTATCTGTCGGACGAAAGTAGCCTTCTTTGGCTCAGCCACATTGAAGCAACAAAAATGGCTCAAAGGTGCTGAACCTGACGCCTGCTTTTATGTGCAAAGTACAAGTATTATCGGCAATAAAATCAACCTCGACCTGCGCCCTGACCCGCCTCCCGATGTCGTTTTGGAAGTAGATATTCACCACGAATCGTTTTCCAGATTTCACATTTACGAAGGGCTTGGTGTACCGGAGCTTTGGTATTATGACGAACAGAAATTGACGCTTTATCAGTTGCAGGAAGGGCGTTACGAAGCCATCACGCAGAGCCTTGCCTTTCCAATATTGACAGATGAAGTCTTAACAAAATTCCTTGCCCAAAGCCAAAATGAGGGACAGGACGAAACGTTGTTAGCCTTTGAAGAATGGCTCAGAGGGCAAAAATAGAACGCGGATGACGCGGATGCAGCAAATTTAGGCAGACTTCTTGTCAGGGGAAATTTCCCTACTTATTTTATCTGCGCTAATCCGTAACATCTGCGTCATCCGCGTACCTGTTTCCGCCTCATACCTGAACATCTGCTTAAGCTAATAACTCAGACAACGGGTGGTTTGGGTGCGAGTACAAAAGCGCGGACGGCAGAAGCGTCATAGCCACCTAATCTGTCCCATCCGTTCGTCGCCATCGCATAGACACTCAGCGTTTCGGCAAAGCCTGCCACGGGGCAATCAGGGCTGCGCAGATTGGTGACAGTTTCGACGATGGAAGAACTCGCTCCAGTTCCGGCCACGCCGCTGGCACTTGCAACGACGGGGCTGACACCACGCACAACGCTGAATCCGTAGGTCGCAAAGCTGTTCGGATGCGATGCGGTGTAAGTCATCGTGACGCTGTCGCCGGTTTCGTAATTCATCACGCCACAATCATCGGCCTCAATCGTGCCATTGATTTTCGGCGCGGCGATGTTGGCTCCGCAGACATTATTGTCAAGATGCAGCGTCATAATGAAGCTGCTCAACCCGTCGCCGTCATCATCCTGGACAAGACCCAGCGTAGCGGCATTGGCAGTGAAAATAGTTCCTGACAAATCCGTCGAAGTTGGCACACGATACTTGATGCCCTTCGTCGCAATGTTGACGAGCGCACC
>JANMKB010000344.1:0-3263 GCA_031371805.1 Blastocatellia bacterium
ATTCGGACAAGGATGTCTTCTATGTGGATATTCTACTAAGTGCGGATAAGTCTAATATGTCCGGCATCGGCTTTTACACGAAAGAGGCGACGGCTTTGCTTGCGCACGGCGATGTTACTTTGGAGCGCGTAACGAATGTCAAAGGGCCGCTCACACCACAATTACGCTGTGTGGTTTTTGTTGGCATGCAAGGAGAAGGAGATAAATTTGTAAGAGACAGGGTAAGTGCAAAGTGGTCAGAAATGACAAAAGTTGCAAAAAAGTATTTTGATAAATTGACCGCTCTCGACAAGACCGACAAGCCTTTAGACGCCATTGCACAACTTCGTCTGGAAATTAGTAACGAAATCATCGCCATAGAGGAACCTAGTCCGACCGGAACAGGACAGATAGATACGCGAATGGTCAACGAATTTCACAAAGGCGCACTAATGGAAGTTTTAGACCAGCTTGCTGAGGCCGAACAAATCCTGGTGGACAGTAACGGCAAGGCAAAAAACTTCGGCGCACGTGCGGCTAAAAACATCACCCGTACTCTGTAATTTATTTTTCTACTTCACCCTTCAAAGGAGATAACATTATTATGCGAACCAGAATTATTACCGCAGTCTTATTACTCTTGGTTTTAACTTGCGCAGTCCAGGCATCAGGTGTTTGTAAAAGCAACAAATACAAAACCGATTGGGAGTCTTTAGGAAGCCACCTGTACGATTTTACTAATCCGGGCGGGACTGATCTTAATGAGGTCTATGGCTATCAAACTCATACAATTTGGGCGCTCTCGTGGAAAGACAATTTCGCTAAGAACACAGGTGACATTATTGGTTTAGGGCAACTTGGTCACACCTCGTTTTGTTCGGCTGATATGTACTGTAAAGCAACTTTTGGCTATGCGGCATTTTTCGATGAAGACGTGAATGGAATGACAGTAGGTACTTTTCAGCAGGATGTGTTTGACCATACCTATGGTGGGCACAGTAGCGCGTGTGCGCCATTCTGCGGCAATGGTGATTCGGGGACGATTTATGAATCCCATATGTGTATGGCCGGGGGGGATTAATCAACGCTCCTGACCAGCAAAATGCCCGCGTAATTACGCGGGCTTTTTTATTGCCGCTTGTAATCGTTCCAGTCGGTCGAGCGCCGTTGCTATTTGCTCTTTCATTTCGGCGATTGATTGGCACAAATTGCGCCTTTCTTTTTCGAGTCGGTCAATGCGCGATTGTTCGAGTGAGGTCATAATTATTTTTTCTTCTTAGGGCTAATCGCTGGTGTGCTGTTACGCCAAGAGCGGACGTGCCTGGTCTTTCTTTTTCTTGCGCGTCGCCCGTGCGTTTTCGATGTGCTGGTCACGATCCAGCGCCAGATGGCAGCGCTGGCACAAGACGACGAGATTTTCTTCGCGGTTGTCGCCGGGCGTGTGATTGAAGTGTGCCACGGTTAAAATGACCTTCGAGCCGGTCACTGGATGCGGTTGATAGTTCCGCGCGTGACACCATTCACATTGATTGCCCGCACGTTCATTGCGAAGGCGCTTCGATAGCGCGTGCCAGCTTGCGTCGTAGTATTTGCGAAATTCTTTTTTGATTGGCATAATCAACCTCAATCGGCGTCAAGTAAATCTAATGGCTGAGGACTGACGCGAAAACGGGCCGCACCTAACGGGGCGGCTTTAATTTTTTCAGTCGTCGGCTCCAGATTCGGCGATGTAAGCAGTCTTGCGATGCAATTCGTCACGGTACTTATTCTCCACTTCCGAGAATCGTTCCATCTGCTCTGCCGTTTCGCTGATGCTCATGGTTCATTAACTCCTTCATTATTTGGTTGGCGTCGAAGAAATCGCACGCCGCCATTTGGTTGATCAGGTCTTCTACCAACGCTTCCGAATACTCCATCGCCCACTGGTCAAGCACGAGAAAGACCAGCGTGGAGACGTGTTCGACAAGGCCGGAGATGACAACTTCGACGCCCATCTCCTCGCTGGAAAATTGCACGCAGCGCTGATTGGATAGAGCATCGGTGCCTTTGCCGAGATGGATGGTAAAGCCGTGGGCCGGTGTTGGTTCGTTCATTGAGGTTCCTTTCTGTCGCGCAACCGTTGATGCCACGCGCTCAATTTTTGTGATGACTTTTTGTAAGGGAATTTTTGGGCGCTTGCTTTGACGATCATGCCAGTATCTTCCAGCCCGTCCTCGTACACCATCAAGCGAATTTCAAAAGTTGAAAGTATTTTTCCGCTACTGCGCCGCATTGTTGAGCGAATACGTTCCACTTCTTTTCGTCCTGTCGCCGTCAATCCATGTATCGTCGGGTAATTGGGGCCGTAAGACTGTAAATATTCCCGCGCTTCAGCAATCGTGCAGGGTTCGCCACGGCGCTGCAGCCTGCCCTTGATCAACAATGCGGCGCGGTTCTTTTGCCAGAACTCCTTTGCGTTCTTTCCCACTTGTTCTTTTACTTCGGGGTTGTCCCAATAGCTGCGAGTGAGTGCCGCGTTTTTCCTCCGCCATTTTTGCAGGTATGCGCGTTTCCATTCTCGTCGGTGACCTTGTTCGTGGGCATTGTGACAATCCTTGCAGCGCGGTCGCACGTAATAATATTGCTCGCGCTTGTGATAAATCACGACCATCATGGCGAGCGGCTTAATTTCGCCGCAGGCCTTACAGCAATGATTCTCAGGTAATTCTTTTAAGGTTTTCACTTTCATAAGAAAAACATCTTTTATTAATTATTTCCTGCGTTCGCCGCTTGGCGTAATTGTTGGCGGCGAAAGTTCAGGCCACGCGCCAACACTTCGCATAAGTTACTGTCACGCGTGATATTAAATTTTTCGCTGGTGTTGGCATCGGCAAACATTGCGAGAATTTTACTGATCGGCATGTCCGAGCGCAGCCGTGCTTCGAGCATCAGCAACGTGCCGGGCTGGTTCCGCTCAATCATTAAAATCGTCAGTACTAAACCACGCCATATCGCTTGCCCTGAGGCATTTCGTAGTTGTGCAATCTGCTCTGGTGAAAATTCAGGTGTCACATCTTCCCCCGGTATGGTGTTTCGCATATTGAGTTCCTTTCGAGTTTTTCTAGTGCACGTTGGGCGATGCCGCGGGCGTCTTTCTTTTCGCCGAAGGCCACATCCTCCAGCACGAGAAATAGTTTCCTGATCAGCTTCAGCGCGGCATCGCGTTCGGTTTTCGCAGCGTTTGCTTGCCGGATCAGCAGTTCAGCGTGTTCGCGTTTGATGGTGAGTTTCATCCGACCTCCCAT
>JANMKB010000359.1:0-22170 GCA_031371805.1 Blastocatellia bacterium
GGTAATTTCTCTGCTGCCGCTAAACCGCTCTTGGCGACCTGCGAAGCGTAACGACGTGGCACATTCCCGGCGATTACGCGCCAACCCTTAGCTTTTGCCAATTCGATCAGGGGTTTGTAGTCGGTCGCATACCGAGGCCAGGGACGCGAGGCTTTGAGAAAATCCGGTTCGCTTAATTTTCCGGCTAAATAATCGTCAACCTGTTGCTGAACATCGCGCTCGAACATTTCCAGGGCTATGATCACATCGCTGCGACGACGGGCAATGCCTTCCAGCAGTGCCAGTTCCAAACGATGAGTACCCGGATCATCGTGCTGTTCGCCGAAGAAAATTACGTTGGCGTGGGCAAGCTCAGCGGTCATGGCTTCAAAATCGGTAAAGCGCTTTTCTTTCGCGTCGTAGACCCGATGCGGGACATAGCTGGCAACGGTTTGCGCCATTGAAATAATTGCGGAATTGAACAGACAGAAAAGTAACAGCAAGGTGCGCAGTGCAGGCATTCAGATAATCTCCAGGTAAAATTTCAAAGTCCGAGCAGTATAATCTTTACTCCGATAATTCAAAATGTGAGGTGGAATGAGGCGCAATATTTTCAGCATTTTCAAAGCAGAACCGAAATTTTCTACAACGCAGGAACTGGGAGTTTTTGGCGAACAGTTAGCACTGGAATATTTGAAAAAGCAGGGCTATCGAATTGTGGTCACAAATTATCTGGCCCCGCTTGGACGCTCGCGGAATGGTCGTCCGTTGACGGGTGAAATTGACATAATTGCTTATAACGAGAAAAACGAACTGTCATTCATCGAAGTAAAAACGCGCAGCCGGGAAGATTTTGCGACTCCGCAGGCGGCAGTAGATTTAAGCAAACAGCGCAAAATTATTAAGACCGCGCGAGTCTATCGCCGTGTCCTGCAATTGACTGAAGAGCCTTATCGTTATGATGTCGTCAGCGTTTTGGCGCGGCCTGGCCTGGCCCCGGAAATTAATTTATTGCGCGGATATTTTAACGAAACCAGGTTTCGGAAGAGTAGCTGGTGGAGCAAATGAAAAAATCAGGGTCTTGACAAATCAGGCGGCATCGGATAAAAAATCACCCGTTGAAAACGAGCGGGAGTAACTCAGTGGTAGAGTGCGACCTTGCCAAGGTCGAAGTCGCGAGTTCAAATCTCGTCTCCCGCTCCAGTTCTTATAAAAAGTAATAATCAGTTGTGCTTAGTTCATAAGTCAACGAGTTGCGGCGAAGGCGACTGTCAGAACTTTTGTCCTGACGTTTCTTGAGGATGTGCAATCGGCTTTTTAAGTCGAGCGACACTCACCAAACAAAACTGGCCTCTCGCCGCTTTTCTTTTTCCCCGTTCATGAATCCCGTCCAAAAAATTAATTCCGAGCTGCTTGATGATTTATTAGTGCAAGCGCGTAATTCACCGCGTCTGCGTGCAATTCATTGTTTCCACGCTGGCGACTGGGAACATTGTCATCGGATGCTGAATGCTTTGACCATGGGAACGTATGTGCGCCCGCATCGGCATTCTGACCAGCATCAGAGCGAAGGATTTATTATTTTGCGGGGCAGGCTCGCCGTCCTGGTTTTCGATGAAGCAGGAAATATTGATCTGACGCAAAGCAGTATTCTTTCATCAGCCAGCGGGAATTTAGGGATGAATATTAAGCCGGGAACCTGGCATACGCTGGTGACTCTGGAAGATTCCGTGATTTATGAAGTTAAAGGGCATCCAAACGGCGGATATGTCGCCGAACGCGATAAAGACTTCGCTGCGTGGTCACCGGAAGAGGGAAGCCAGGCAGCGAAGCCTTATTTAGCAGAACTCCAGAAGCTCGCAGTCACACTCGCCTAAACATCACTCAATAAAATCGCTTCGTGCAGCGAATCCAGTGGATCAGGTTTCGTCGGCACAAATTCATGCGCAACAAAGCCCTGATAATTCAAATCCGCAATTACTTTCATCACCGTGCGCCAGTTCAGCTCCTGCGTGTCGTCCAATTCGTGCCGTCCCGGTACGCCGCCGGTGTGGAAATGACCAATGAAATCAAAATTATTTTTGATCGTCGCAATGATGTCGCCATCCATAATTTGCGCGTGGTAAATATCGTAAAGAATTTTCACGCGGGGTGAATTCACGCGCTTCATAATCTCGACGCCCCAGGGCATGTGATCGAAGTGATAATCCTTGTGATTTACTTTGCTGTTAAGTAGTTCAAAGCAAACCGTCAGGTTTAATTCTTCGGCGATCTTCTTGATCCGATTGAGTCCGACGACGCAATTGTCCAGTCCTTCGCCATCCGGTGTGCCTTTGCGGTTGCCTGAAAATGTGATGAGATTTTTCCAGCCGTTTTTCGCGGCGAGTGGCGCATTCTCCCGAAATTCTTTTTCCAGAAAATCGTGATTTTCTTTGCGATTCCAACCATCAGGAATTTTGCCTGCGCCATACACCATCGTGGCTTGTAAACCGTATTTTTTCAGAGTTTCCCACTCGCTCTTGTCAACGAGGTCGAGGCCCACCAAGCCCATCGCTTTGGCGGCCTGGCATAAATCATCAATTTTGACTTTGCCGTAACACCAGCGCGCCGCCGATTGTTTGATGCGACCATTTAGCTTTAACGGCTTGAGGTGTTTTTTATCAAGCTTGAATTCCGCTTTATCCTGCTGTCCAAAGGCAAAGGTAGTGGACTGTTCTGACAAGGCTATGCCGCCTAATCCGGCAGCAGTTTTGAGCAGCATTTTACGCCGCGAAGTTTTTCTGTCTGCTAACAACATTGTAGTAGTTCTCCTGCAATAGTGAATTTGAGATTGGGTGAAAAATAGCGATAGACTCTTATCATCAAAATATCATTTACCAGCCTTATCTCGCAAAGGTATGCCCCATCATAACTACTGCACCCGACTAAAAAAAGCCAGGTTTTTGAGAATCAGGCAGTTGGAAAGCCTCAACAAACTGAAGTTTGTTGAGGCTTTCGTCAGATTATTTTTGCGTGGGTAATTATTTATTTTCGTCTTCCTTTTTGCCTACGCCCCAAAAATCTTTGACGGCCTCGGCGCCGGGGATAAATTTCTCCCACATTTGCGGGGCGTTCGTACTCATTTCCAGCCAGCCTTTAAATCTCCGATCAAATTCTTCTTTAGTTTTCAGGTAAGCGTCGAAGCTGCTGGATAAATAATTGCTGAAAAAATCATGGACGGCGCCGTCTTTGGAGCGAATGAGTTGAAAAAGAAATGGCAGCGGCAGTATGTTGTTCTGGTTCTTCTCTTCTTCCAGAATGAGTTGCACTAAAACAGCTTTTGTCACGTTGGCTTTTGTGCTGGAATCAATTACTTCGATGTCGTGTCCGGCGCGGATCAGCTCCAGCAAGTCCTGATAATTGACATAGCTTTTCGTTTCAGTATTGTAGAGCCGACGATTGCCGTACCGCTTGATGACAACGTGATCTGCGCTGGTTGCCTGCTTTTTCATATAGGCGAGAAAATAACATAGCTGCGGCACGAATGTCCATTATTTTGCTTTATCTTACGGCAATAGAAAGCTTTAATGTAATATTGCAGATGCGAATCATCATAAATTCATTAAAATGAACATTTTCTGCGGTAAAGAGAGAAAAACTTAACTCTTTATTACTGTAAATAAAAAGGTTGTGGTGCTTATTTCGCAAATGCGAAATAAGCACTTGACAAGGAGATTTCTTCTGCTATTCTCCTGCTTGTTGAGGCAATCTTTTGAAGCGCAAACGGTAATCTGCGCAGCCGGAAATGAACAGGCTGACAGCTTGCCGAACATTCACGAGAGGATTATGGAAACAGCAAACAACACATCGGTCTACGGCAGCAAACCCTGGCTTCAGCGTTATGATTACTGGGTTCCTGCTGAAGTCACGTTCCCCACGCAACCAATTTATTACGCGCTGAATTTGTCGGCGACACTTTATCCCGATCAACCCGCGTCGGCATTTCTGGGCGCGAAACTGACCTTCAAAGAGTTAAAGACGCAGGCTGATAAACTGGCTACCGCACTTGCGAAACTTGGCATCAGTAAAGGTGATCGCGTCGGCGTGATGTTGCCGAATTGTCCGCAGTATGTGATCAGTTTTTTCGCCATTACGCGGCTTGGCGCCATCGTCGCCAACATCAATCCGATTTATACGGCGCGCGAAGTCGAACTCGTTGCCAAAGATTCCGGGATGCGCGCAATTATCGTACTTGATCTATTATCGCCATTGGTGCAGGGCGTGTTGGCGAACACCGGAATTGAAAAAGTTATTACGACCAATTTGCAGGCTTATTCCGCTGCGCCGGAAACTGCGCCGCCTGCGCCGGAGGGGACGCTTTCATTTTCTGAATTAATCGCCAGTGTGAAAAAGGCCGCCGTTCCGAGTGTTGACATCAATGCAAAAGAAGATGTTGCGGCGCTGGTGTACACAGGGGGAACGACGGGTGTGCCAAAAGGCGCGATGCTCACGCATTACAATTTATTTTCGGCGACGGTGATTTGCGCGTTGTGGGGCGGGCCAATTGTAAAACACGGTGAAGGCGCGATTTTACTGGTGATTCCGTATTTTCATATTTATGGTTTGGTGGTTGGCTGCATTTATGGCGTGTGGCTGGGCGCGATGCAAATTCCGATTCCGAAGTTTGATCCGAACCTTTTGCTGGATGCGATAAAAACGCATCACCCGACGTTTTTCCCCGGTGTCCCGACATTATTTATTTCGCTCATTAATAATCCCGAAGCTATTAATTGCGGGCTTGATCGCATTCATCGCTTCAACAGTGGTTCGGCTCCGTTGCCAATTGAAGTCATCGAACAATTTGAGGCGATGAGTGGTGCGCCTTTGCTCGAAGGCTACGGCATGACGGAAACGTCGGCGATTACTTCATCAACGGCGATTTTGGCAAAGCGTAAACCCGGCAGCATTGGCTTCCCGATGACCAGCACGGAATTGAAAATTGTCGATTTGGAAACTGGCGAACGCGAACTGCCGATTGGTGAAGAAGGCGAACTTCTGATTCGCGGGCCGCAAATTTTGAAGGGTTATTGGAATAAGCCTGAAGAGACTGCGAACACGATTCGGGACGGCTGGTTGTATACAGGCGATGTCGCACGCATGGATGAAGAAGGATATTTTTTCATCGTCCAGCGCAAGAAAGACATGATTATTGTCAGCGGCTTCAACGTGTATCCGACCGAAATCGAAGAAGTGTTATTCACACATCCGGCGGTGCTGGAATGTGCGGTGATTGGCGTGTCGCACGGGTATCGCGGTGAGGCGGTCAAAGCTTTCATCGTCCTCAAACCGGGCGCGACAGCGACGGCGGAAGAAATCCTGGCTTTTTGTGGCGATAAGCTGGCGAAATACAAATGGCCTTCACACATCGAATTTATGGACGCTTTGCCGAAGAGCGCAGTTGGCAAAGTCCTGAGAAGAGAATTGCGCGATTTGGAAGAGAAAAAACAGTAGTCGGTGGTCGGTGGTCGGAAAGAAATCCGACAACTGGCAACCGATAACCGACCACCATTTTAAAAGGAATACAATTATGGCAAGCAAAGCAAAAGCAACAAATAGTAAAAGTGGCCAGGCGGCAGGAGCAGCAAAGGCTCCGGCCCCTGAAGCAAATAATAATAACCAGGCGGCGGAATGGGCGAATGAGGTCATTACTCACCTGATGAATGCGCAGAAAAACTGGATTGAAATTACTTCCCAGCAAAATGCGCTGATGCTCAAAGCGATTGAAGAAGGCGCGAGTTTTTATCGCAATGCGCCAACACCGGCGCTGGGCGATTGGGCGCGTCAGGGTTACGAAGGGTTTGTCGAAGCGCAAAAACGCTGGTCAGAAATGGCTTCGCAGCAAAGCAGCCAGATGTTTGGCGCGATCCGCGACGGCATCAATGTGACGCCAGGCGATATGATGACCGCGATGCAGGATTATTTAGGGCAGGGCATGGAAACATTTGTCAAAGCCCAGACGCAGTGGCTGGAATTTTCCGCGCAGCAAAATGCCCAGGCCCTGCAAGCGGTGAAAACCAGCCTCGGCCTTGATGAATCATCACCCGCCGCCGCGCTGGCAGATTTCGCGCAACAGGCAATGACGAATTACATTGATGTGCAAAAGCGCTGGCTTGATCTTGCCACGCAGCTTCCGTTCATCCGTTCATCGAAGTAGTTTTTTTTTATGAAACGGCGGTGAAGGGGCGACGGGACGATTATGTTCTGCTCGCCCCTTCGCCCTTTCACCTTTTCGCCCCGTCGCTCTCCCTCGCATTTGGTTTTCTGGCGCAGGGAGAGTAAATTATGGAACATCACCTGACAGTTCGCGCAACTTTTATATGGAGACTCTGAATGTCTGCTCAATCCGCAAAAATAAATAAATTTCCCTGGACGACCAAACTCAAAAATAAAACCGTCACGCTGCGCCTGATGCAGCCGACCGACCGCGACGCTGTACTCGCGTTTGCGCAGGCCTTACCTGCTGATGATCTGCTGTTTCTTCCCGTAGATATTTCACATCCCAAAGTTGTGGATGGCTGGATGCGTCATTTCGCCTCTGGCCGCACGTCAACTATTGTTGCCGAAGTGGAAGGCCGCATAATCGGGATGGGGACGCTGGTACGCAGCGAAACAAGCTGGGCGCGTCACCTGGGCAACATGCGGTTACTGGTCAGCACCGACGCACGTGGTATTGGCTTGGGAGCATTATTGGCAAATGAAGTTTTCACGCAGGCACGAGCGGGGGGCTTGCTGAAAATCGTCGCCCAAATGGCGGCGGAACAACGCGGGGCTATTGCTGTCTTTGAACGCCTGGGCTTTCGCGCTGAATCCCTGTTACCCGATTATGTGATGGATCGGAATGGCCGTACCCACGATTTGATTGTGATGTCGTATGATGTGACGGGACTTACCGAATAAATCAGAAGGCAAAGGGCAAAAGTCAAAAGGTCGGCACTTTGTCTTTTCTTTTGATAATAGCGGCGAAGCCTTCCCTTCCCCTTTTGCCTTTTGCTTTGGCGTGAAGCCTTTTGATTTCTTATGACGACTTTAGCTCTCATTCCCCAACCGCCCGAAACTTTTCTCTTAGGTAATTTACTTTCGCTCAGCGCCACTTCACCCGTACAGGATATGATGAAACTAGCGCGGGAGTTTGGCCCGATCTATCGGCTGGAAATGCGCGGACGGGTCGTCGTCATTGTTTCCGATCATCATTATGTGCAGGAGCTAAGCGATGAATCCCGCTTTGATAAAAGTGTGCGCGGCGCTTTAAAACTGGTGCGGAGATTCAGCGGCGATGGATTGTTTACTGCCAAAACTGATGAGCCGAACTGGTCAAAGGCACACAATATTTTGTTGCCGAATTTCGGTCAGCGTGCGATGCAGGGCTATCATCCAATGATGCTCGACATTGCGGCACAGATGATGCTGAAGTGGGAACGCCTCAACGCCGACGATGAAATTGATGTCACGCGTGATATGACCAGTTTGACGGTAGACACGATTGGGCTGTGCGGCTTTGATTACCGCTTCAATTCGTTCTATCACGATGGCGATCATCCGTTTGTGAATGCGATGTCCAGTGCCCTCAGCATCACGATGGATGAATTGCGTGATATGCCGATGGAAAACCTGATTCGCTCTGAGCGTGATCGTGAATTCAAAGATGATGCGCGGCAGATGAATGAGATTGTTGATCAAATTATCAAAGATCGCAGAGCCAGCGGGGAAGACCTGGCAGAGAAAAAAGATTTGCTGAGTTACATGCTCAGCGGCGTAGACAAAAAATCAGGTACTCGCCTCGACGATTTGAATATTCGTTATCAGGTCATCACATTTTTGATTGCGGGACACGAAACTACGAGCGGGCTTTTGTCCTTTGCCACCTACGCGCTGCTTAATAATCCCGAAGTTTTGGCCAGAGCTTACTATGAAGTTGATCGCGTGCTGGGCGCTGATCTGGCGGTACAACCGACCTATGCCCAAGTCAATCGTCTGACTTACATCACGCAAATTCTCAAAGAAACTTTACGTTTGTGGCCGACTGCTCCGGCGTATTCGGTTTATCCGCTGACCGACGAAATCATCGGCGGAAAATATAAAGTCAAACGGCATCATCAGTTGACGGTTTTGTTGCCGATGCTGCATCGTGATCCCGCCATTTGGGGTGACGATCCCGAAGCCTTCAACCCCGACCATTTCACGCACGAAAAAGAATCCACGCGTCCTGCCAGCGCCTACAAACCATTTGGTAATGGGCAACGCGCCTGCATTGGACGACAATTTGCTTTGCAGGAAGCGACGCTTGTTTTAGGGATGATTTTGCAGCGCTTCAAATTGATAGACCACAACCGCTATCAACTGAAAATTAAAGAAAGCCTGACGATGAAACCGGATGGCTTCAAAATTAAATTACGTTTGCGGACAAACGAAGAGCGAAAAGATTTTGGTCAGGTGCCCGTCGTCATTAATCAGTTGGCAGTTGCTGACCGACCACCGACCACTGACCACCGACCACGCGCGAAACATGAAACCCCGTTATTAGTTTTGTATGGCTCGAATATGGGCACGGCGGAAGAGCTTGCCCGACGGATGGCACAGGACGGCGAAGATAACGGCTTTGCGACAAAGGTTGCGCCACTTGATGATTATGCGGGGCGGCTGCCGAAGACAGGATTAGTAGTTATTACTTCGGCGTCATACAACGGATTGCCGCCGGACAATGCGGTGAAATTTTGTGAATGGTTGCGCAGCGAAGAGCTGACGGCGGATTCGTTAGCCGGAGTCAAATACGCAGTTTTCGGTTGCGGCAATCGGGATTGGGCGACCACGTTTCAGGCCGTGCCGCGTTTCCTTGACCAGCGTCTGAGCGAACTTGGCGCCAAACGAATTCACGCTTTGGGCGAAGGTGATGCGCGGGAAGATTTCGATGGGCTGTTCCAAAAATGGTATCAACCTGCCCGTGTTGCGGTGGCCCAGGAATTTGCGATTACTCCGCTCACGGATGGGGCCGCAAAGCCGCTCTACAAAATTGAAATTGTGACGGGTCAGCAAATGAGTCCGTTTGTAGATTCATTCAATGCGAAGCCGATGACTGTGCTGGTTAATCGTGAATTACACAATAAAGACGGTGCGCAGGCTTCCGACCGCTCAACTCGTCACCTTGAATTTACACTGCCCGCAGGTGTCACGTATCGCGCTGGCGATCATTTGGGTGTGATTCCGCACAATCAGGAAAATTTGGTCAAACGAGTTGCCGCCCGCTTTGGCTTTGAGCGGGATACTTACATTCGACTTCGTAAAAATAGTAATCGCAAAACATTTTTACCTGCCGATCAAACGATTTCGGTTTATCGGCTGCTCAGCGATTACGTGGAATTGCAGGATGTCGCCACGCGCACACAACTCAACACGCTTATTCAATACACTGAATGTCCACCGGAAAAAATTAAGCTGATGGCATTGGCAGGTGAAGACGAAATCAGCGCCGAGCGTTACCGCGCAGATGTGCTGACGCCGCGCAAATCGCTGCTTGATTTGCTGGAAGAATTTCCGGCCTGCGAACTTCCCTTTGAAGTCTATCTCGAACTGCTGCCACCACTGCGCCCACGCTATTATTCAATTTCTTCCTCGCCTTTAGCCGATGAAAAAACCTGTAGCATTACAGTCGCGGTGATCGCAAGCGCGGCACGTTCAGGGCGCGGAATATTTGGCGGCGTTTGCACGAATTACCTGCGGCAACAGGAAAAAGACAGCGTGATTTATGCGTTTGTAAAGGACACGAAATCAGCTTTCAGATTGCCGGACGATCCGCTGACGCCAATCATTATGATCGGCCCTGGCACCGGACTTGCACCTTTTCGTGGCTTCTTGCAGGAACGCGCAGCTTTAAAAAAGAATGGCACTGCAATCGGCGAATCGTTATTGTTTTTCGGCTGCCGACACCCGGAACAGGATTTCATTTACAAAGACGAACTAAAGCAATTTGAACAGCAGGGAATCACCAGATTGATGACTGCCTTTTCCCGCGTTGACGCGCAAAACAAATGCTACGTCCAGGATGAAATTTACACACGCCGCGCTGAAGTCTGGGAATTGATTGAGGCCGGCGCAGTGATTTATGTCTGCGGCGATGCGAGCCGGATGGCTCCCGATGTACGGCGCACGTTCGCAGCAATTTACAGTAAGAAAACAGGCGCAACGAATGTCGAGGCGGAACAGTGGCTGAATAATCTGACCGCCCAAAATCGCTATCTGGTGGATGTGTGGGCGGCGAGTTGAGGGGATAGTATGCGTAAATCAGACGATTAATTAACAGGACTCTCAACTCTCCACTATCAATTTTCAACTCCTGAGTAGAAAATATCCTTTCAGGGTTTCTGGCTGCCAAAGAGTAGAAAGTTGAGAATTGATAATGTTTGCCTCCCAAAGGCTTTTATTTATTCACTCTTTAAACTGGACACACAATCGCAAGCCTAAAAAAATAGCAAAACCAGAAAGAAAATATGTCTACGCCAAATCTAAACCGCCGCCTCTCTTCAATGGATGCGAGCTTTCTTTACTTCGAGAAAAAAGAATGTCCGATGCACATCGGCAGCGTCAGCGTCTTTGAAGGCGAAATCCCTTTTGATGATTTTGTCAGGATGATAGATGCGAAAATTCATTTGCTGCCGCGCTATCAACAAGTCATCACGCCTGACCCCTTCAATATTGGTCATCCGACCTGGGAACAGGATCACAATTTCGACATTCGCAAACATATTTTCAGAGTCCAAATTGATGCGCCGGGAACTGAAGCGCAGTTGAGCGAACTCGCGGGCAAAATCTTTACGCCGATGATGGATCGCACCAAACCGCTCTGGGATATTTATTGGGTGTTTGGTTTGGAAGGCGGTAATTGTGCGATGGTCGCACGCGTGCATCACGCCATGGTGGACGGAATGTCAGGCGTTGAATTGCTCAAAATTATTATGGATATTTCGCCGACTCCGCCGCCCATTCCGCCCAAGCCGGAAGCTCCCCCCAGGCAATCGCAGGCTGATCCGACACGAAGATTTTTTGATGCGATGATTGGAAGTATGAACGAAGGTATGGAGCGCCTGATGGAGTTTCAAAATGGCCTGCTCAATTTGACCAAAGCCATGACGAATCAGCCCTCCCGCGAGGCGATGCAAAATATCGGCGCTGAGTTTCCGCGCCTGGCTTCACCTGCCAATCCGCTGCCCTTTAATAAAGCCTGCTCCGGCGAACGAAAACTGGTCTGGAATACGTTCAATTTTGCCGAAGCTCGTGCGATTCGCGGAGCGCTGGGCGGCACGGTCAATGACGTAGTGCTCACAGTTTTATCCGGCGCTGTTTCCCGCTATGCCGAGCATCACAATTTACCTGTTGCCGGACGAAATTTGCGCGTGATGGTGCCGGTTAGTTTGCGGCAGAACGATCAGCGCACGGCGCTTGGGAATGTCGTTTCGATGTTGCCGGTTGAAATTCCACTCGACCTGAAAAATCCGGTGGAGCGCATAAAATATATCAATCAGAAAACGGTCGCGTTAAAGGGCGGGCGCTTAGCCGAAAGCCTGAATCTTGGCTCCGCTTTGATGGGCATTATGCCGGCTCCGGTGCAGGCACTGGCGGGAGCGCTCGCTCCTTCAAATTTGCCTTTGCCGGTTTACAATATTGTTTCGACCAACGTGCCAGGGCCGCAAGTGCCGCTTTATGCCATGGGCAAGCGGATGATTGCGTATTATCCTTACGTTCCAGTTGGTTATGCGGTCGGATGCGGTTGCGCGATTATGAGTTACGATCAGTATTTGTTTTTCGGGCTGACGGCGGACACCCACGCGATGCCGGATGTCGAAAAGTTGCGCGATTTCCTGTACGAATCATTTTACGAATTACGCGCCGCTGCCGGAGTCGAAGAAATTAAACCGCAGATAATAAAAGCAAAAGCTGCCACCGTGTCAGCAGGCAAGGCAAAAGCTGCCACGGCTAAATCCGTCAAAATAAAATCTGGTCGGAAAAAATAAAAGTTGCGCGAACAGTTAGTTTACGGTATCTCTTGAAGATCCCCGCATTTGAACAATGCAAGCTAACTGTTAGCTTTACTTAACCAAAGGAGCAATCCATCCATGTCTACAGCTACCACCGCAACTTTTACGCGTGAGAAATCCGCCGCGAATCGTCCGATCTGGCGTGAATTATTTGCCGGGCTTGATTTGCTGGCTCTCAAAACTTCGCCTGTTTATTATGGTTTCGGCGTCCCGCGTGGCGACAAATCCGCCGTGATTTTAGTGCCTGGATTTATGGGCACGGATCACTATTTGTATGAGATGAATTTCTGGTTGAAGCGCATCGGCTACAACCCTTACATGTCAAAGATTGGCTGGAATGCGGAATGCCTCAATATTTTGACCGAACGGTTAGCCGAGACCGTTGCCAAAGCCGCGCACGAAACAGGCCAGAAAGTTCACTTGATTGGGCATAGTTTGGGCGGAATTCTTTCTCGCTCCGTGATTGCGAACAAGCCGGAAAATGTTGCTTCTGTCATCACGCTTGGTTCACCCTTTCGCGGCATTCGCTCTCATCCATTGGTCATTGCCATGGCGAATCGCGTCCGTGAAAAAATCATGTGCAATCAGGAACTGCGGGAAAAACAGCCGGATTGTTACACCGGATTTTGTAGCTGCGAAGCTGTCGGCGGCTTACAAAAACCATTTCCAGCCGCAGTCAAAAATACTGCAATTTATACCAAAACCGACGGCATCGTAGACTGGCAGGTTTGCGTCAACGAAGACCCCGCAACAAATTTTGAAGTCGTCGCTACGCACGTCGGCCTGGCTTTTAACCCAAACGTTTATTCCCTGATTGCCAAACGCCTGGCTGAAACAATGCCTGGATAACGTTAGGTTTGCGGTTGCCAAATTAAGCGATTTTTAAAACTTACGCCATAAATCCAAGATCACGAGTCAGAAAATTCGACAGCGTTGGAAAGACTGCATTCAGTTGTGAGTCAGTCGCTCCAAACCATCGTGCGAGTGTTGCGCCGTATTGTGACAGCGAAGTCGTCGGGATCAGCACCCCGCGATTATTAGCGTCGTCATTGCCTCCGAGGATCAGCGACGGAAAAGTTCCATACACATTCCCACCATTGACTGCTCCGCCGACAACTAAATGATGGCTGCCCCAGCCGTGATCGGAGCCGCTGTTATTGGGTTGCAAAGTTCTGCCAAATTCAGACAGCGTGAATGTCGTAACCTGATTGGCGATCCCTAATTCGAGCGTTGCATTATAAAACGCCGACATTGCCTGGCTGACCTGCACCAGCAACGCCCACTGATCGTAAGCCTCACTGCTGTGTGTGTCGAAGCCGCCCAACCCCACAAAGAAAACCTGCCGTCCAATCGCGAATTGTGAGCGGAGACTGATTAAGTGCGCTACTTCTTTGAGTTGATTGCTGATGGATGTATTCGGAAATGGAGTGAGAATATTCTGACCACCTGCTGTGCCTTTCAGCAGTGGATTGAGTTGCACGGCATCGGTCATCACCTGATTGGCTGCGGTTATCATGGGCAAGCCACTATTCAGCGCATTAATTTCCTGTTGCGCAATCGCACGGGCTGTTCCCGCTGATGCCGGATACATACTCATCGCATTTTGATCAAGATAATTGCCTGGTTGGAAGCTCGCCGATTTGGCGGTTTGTGTCGTATTAAAAAGTGCGCTGCCATTGAGTGAAATAGCGACGGGAAAATTTGTGCCGGCATTGTTACTCGCCATCAGATCAACGCTGCGTCCGCCCCAGCCTGTGCCGGTAGAAGTATTTGGCGCTCCGGTCTGCACCTGAATAATTTGATCTGAGTGGGAAAATAATTGCGCTGGCAAGGGGACACTTTGCGCCAGATATTGTTGTCTGGTGGTCGGTTGCACAATCATTCCGACGTTGGCAAGAACCGCCATTCGTCCCTGTTGATAAAGTGCCTGCAATTCCGGCAAACCATAATTCAATCCATAAGATTTGGTTCCCGCATTAATTGGCAGCAATTTGTTTTGCGCCAAAGCGAGTCCGCCGCGTCCGTTGGAATATGTCGTGTATTCAGGATTGGGAGTAACTCCATCTGATAATTTAGGCCAGGGCACGACGAGGTTATGCCCATTGTTGCCGCCAAACATAAAGACGCAAACCAGTGCTTTGTAATCCGCCACCTGTGTGGCATTGGCAAGTTTAAAGCTGCCAAGACTGGCGACCATTCCTAAACTTGCTCCCATTTGTAAAAAATTGCGACGTGAAATTCCTTGTTTTGACTTCATAATATTCCTCAGAAAAAGGCTGTCAGCATGCAGCAGTCAGCGATTAATTTCTTCATCCGCTTGTTGATTTTGCGAATGGCTTGGCGATCCGCGCTTTAGTGCATCACCAGATAATCCCCCGACATTACGGTCAGGTAGATTGCTGCTGCGGCTTTCGACCTATTATCTGGTTGCGCCTGCATTGCCGTGTAAAGTGAGGCGCGCATGGCTGCCGACATCCGTCCGTAAAGAAACGTACTGTCAATTAAATCAACCAGCGCGACCGGGTCGCTGGCAAGATTGCTGAATGGTAAAATGAGTGTGCCATTGTAGGCGTTAATAATTGAGTAAAGATAATTCGCACGATTCACAGCTTCTGTCGGCGAATAAATTTGAAACTCCGGCCCGAATAATTGCTGCCCTGGAATTCGGAACATTGGCGAATAATGACTGAAGACTGAATTGGGACTGAGGATTGCTTCGCCCATCTGCCCATAAATCCAACTCACTCCGGTTCCGCCCTGCCCCACCTGTCCGCCAAAGGCTCGCAGGAACGAAATGCCGTGGAGCATGGGAGAACGAAGCTTCCCACTATTGGCGGTTGGCGTGTCCTGCCGCGCTTCTGGATCAAGCAGGATTGCCTGGATGACTGCTTTTAAATCGCCGCGCACGCTCTGCCCGTTGTTATTGAAGACGGTCGTAATGCGTTGGATATAAGCTGGGCTTGGATTACTCATCACCAGTGCCCGAATTAATCTGGTGGCGACAAATGGCCCCAGATTTGGATGGTTGAAAATGATGTCAATTGAGGCGTCCAAATCCTGTGTGATCGTCTGATTAGCTGGCAGCGATTGACCCAATACAACCTTGGCGCGATGATCGTGACGCGCCTCACGCGCTTCCATTACGCCGGGAGAATAACTGAAATTGTAAGCTGTCATCGGTTGCCCCGCCAGAGTTGGATTTGTCCATCCGGTCAACGCCAGCGCCAGATTCCTGACATCGGTTTGGGTGTAAGTCGGGATGCGCTGATTCTGTGCATCAAGCTGATACGAACCATCAGGATTCAATAAATACAGTCCCAGCGAAAACAACTGCATTGTTTCGCGTGGATAATTTTCGTTTGCCGTGAGACCTCCGCCCTCGGTGCTGTTGGCAAGGTCGAGATAGAAACCCATCGTTGGATCAAGCGTTACCTCACGCAGTAACTGGTGGTAATTTCCAAATGAATTGCGGCTGAGTAATTGCATCCAGGGAATTAATTGATTCGCGGCAACCGCCTTGTTTGATGAGACGACAAAAATCTGACTCAACGCATAAATGGTGCGCTGCCGTAACTGATCCGATCCTATCGCGCAGTTGTAATAAAAAACATCGGCGGCAGAAGCCGTTGGATTGGCGACATAATCAGGATAAGTGGATTCAGCTAAGATGAATTGCTCATTCAGCCATGCCTGCATCCCGATCTGCTGAGCATAAGTAAGACTCTGCTGCGTTGGCCCAAATGAGGCCTGTTCCAAAAATCTTCCAAAGGTCAGCAATAAAGGATTTTTTAGGGCGATAGTGGCCTGGCCATTGGAAAAATTATCGGCTTGAGAGACCGCAGCAACTGTCACCGCTCCACTCGGCGGCGCAGATGGCGCAGTGTAAACCCCTGTATTTGTGATTGTGCCGTTGGTCGCACTGCCGCCAGTTAGGCCATTGACCTGCCAGATAACTGCCTGATTATTCGTTCCACTTACTGCCGCCTGAAATTGTTGCGTCGCGTTCGGCTGTAAGCTGATAGCGGGAGGCGTCAGAGTGATGACTATGCTTGAAATTACCTGAACCGTGAGATTGGTTGAAACCGCTGCGGGGCCGGGATTGGCTACTGTGATGATCGCGCTGCCAGGTTGCGTCGCGTTGCCAGTCGCAGTAAGTTGCGTCGCAGAAACATAATTTGTTGTCAGGGGTGTTCCATTCCACAAAACCTGTGCGCCAGTATAAAACCGGGAGCCGTTGACTGTCAGGGTAAAGGGGCCGGTTCCCATTGGATTTGGAGCAACTGAAGTGAGATAAGGCAGCGGATACCTCACCTGCACCGCGGAATTGGCCGAGGCAGTCGGATCGGCCACACTCACCGCCTTGACAGTTACGTTATATCCGGCTGGCGGCAGGAGCGGCGCGAAATATTTGCCCGTGCTGTCAATCGTGCCATACGTCGAACTGCCTCCGACGAAATTATTGACTGACCAGATGACGGCGGTATTAGCTGCACCTGTGACAGTGGCCGTGAACTGCCTGTTACCACTGATCGGGATCGTTACCGAAGTCGGAGAGATGGTGACTGTTACCACTGGCACAGCGAATGCAAAGGCCGATAATGAAACCATCATGGCTGGTAGCATAAATAGCCTGATGATCATTTCAAACCGTCGCCTGGCCAGTGCTTTATTAGTAAATACAGATAATGAAGACATGTAATTTTCCTTTCATTGCAGATGCAAATGCGTTGCGTGATTGCGCGTGGCTTCGGAAGTGGGGAAAGTAAAAATCCTCCGCGAAAATAATTCCCTGCCGTCAAACTCCCCCGATTTCGGCGGCAGGGAATTACTGGCTCAGCGGGTGGTAAACGAACCAGGTTCCCTGCGGACTGCTTCAGTTATTTCCCACTGCCACCTGTCAAGAGCTTGTGATCTATCGGGTGTCATAACTAAACGACGGAGAGATTTATCAAATATTACTTTCGCTAAAATTTTTTTTCAGAGCCGGACGAAACGGATTTGCATTTTTGACATCACAAGTGGTTTTGCTCATAATGCAGCCGCTCCATAATTCTTCAACTCCCTGGTTGGTAATGCCCCATACAAACGTCACTTTTTCTGCAATTTTATGCATTACATCTTCCTTTCGGTAGCCACATTATTTTTTTTATCGCCTTTTTCTGTCCCGCCGCAGGAGTCAGTGCAAACTCCTGCCCTCAAGCCAACAGAGCCATCCAGGGAAGTGAATTTTGTTCATGTTTTACTCACCGCGAAAACGGAGGCCGAGCGCGAATCCCTCCTGGCAAACAATTCAGCACTCGTTACTTCTGAATTGCAAAAAGCACTGTTGGACGAGGGGAGGCGACTGCGTGCGCAAGCCGATTCCCTCACCGCGCTGGTGGCCCTGAAACTGGCAGAGAAGGTCGCCAGACAACGAGATGATCAGGTTGGAGCCGCGCTGGCTTTAAGGCAGGTCGGGAATATCTATCTCACCATCAGGCAATACCCGGAGGCTTTACAAGCATTTCAGGAAAGTCTCAAAACGAGAGAGAGGGTGGGAGATAAAAAGATTATTGCCGAATCACTGCTTGACCTTGGAAGCTGTTACTACCGATTGGATAATTATCGTGAGGCGATGAAATATCTGCGGCAGGCACTGGTGCTTAGTGAAGAGAGTAAAGATCAAGCTGCGTTGGCAGCGACCTTCAGCACGATGGCCAATGTCGAGAGAGCACAGGGAAAATATAATGAAGCATTGCAGTATTTTCGAGAGAGTTTGCGGTTAAGTGAAGGCTCGACAGAAGAGGAAGCCAGACCACGCGCATTATTTGGAATCGGCTCAACCCAGCATTTTTTAGGCAATTTTGAAGAGGCGCAGGAAACTCTTGAGCAAAGCCTCAAACTCAGTGAAGCGCAAAATAACAAAGCTGGCATGTCATTCGCGCTGAATTCGCTCGGCAGCATTGCGTACAATAAAAGCGATTATCGCCTGGCCATGAATCGCTTCCATCAAAGCCTGGAGCTAAAACAAGCACTCAATGATAAAGCAGGGGCCGGCAGCACCATGAACAATATGGGATTAGTCCTCCATTTGCAGGGCGACGATGAGCAGGCGCTGGATTATTATCAGAAAAGTTTGCGGTTGGCCGAAGAGGCTCATTCCAATAGTTTGATCCCTGGTATTCGCAATAATATTGCCAATATTTATCGCGATCAGGGCAACTATGCCGACGCCTTACAAAGCTATCAGACAAGCCTTGCCTTGAGTCGCAAGCTTGGCAGGCAGCATGAAATTGCCTTAACGCTGAGCAATCTCGGACAAGTTTACGCCCGCCAAGGGAACTATGAACTGGCGTTGCCACAATTGCAGGAAAGTTTGAAACTGATGGAAGCCATCGGAAATCAGGGAGGAATAGCAGGGATTCTAAGCGATCTTGGTGAATTATTTTTTGTGCAGCGCGATTACCCGAAAGCACTTGAATATGTTGCCCAATCCGCCGCTCTGGCGCGGCAAATTGGCAGCCTTGAAACGCTCTGGAAAGTCCGTACAAATGCTGGCAAGATTTATCGCGCTTTGGGCCAGACCGCTGCGGCACGGCAGGCCTTTGATGAAGCCATCACCATCATCGAAGCCTTGCGTTTACAGGTTGCTGGCGGCGAAGAGTCACAACAACAATTTTTTGCGAACAAGTCAGTACCATATTCTGAGCTGGTCAGTCTGGGCATCTTGTCGTCAAATTTGATTCAGGCACTGGCCTATGCTGAGCGTGCCAAAGCCCGCACGCTGTTGGACGTCCTGCACAGCGGACGCCTCAATATTACCAAAGCCATGAACCCCGCCGAGCAGGAGCAGGAGCAAGTAATAAAAGATGAAATGGTCTCGCTCAATTCACAATTCGTGCGTGAAAATTCAAGGTCACATCCTGACGCCGAACATTTGGCACAACTGAGCGCCAATTTGAAAAAAGCCCGGCTGGCGCAATCCACCTTCCAGACCAAACTCTATGCGGCGCATCCGGCGCTGAAAATTCAGCGTGGGCTGATTCCGGCTTTTAGTTTGCAACAAGCGGCAAAGCTTATCCCTGATGCGCAAACTGCGCTGGTGGAATACGTCGTCACCGAACAGAAAACACTCATGTTCGTGCTGACAGGAGAACAGAAAATACTCGCAGCTGGTACGCCTTCATCCTGCATTTTAAAAGTTTATGAATTGCCAGTTGCCAGTCTAAAACTTAGTGAATTGGTAAATGATTATCGGCAACGTCTGGCACAGCATAATCTGGTTTTTCGGGACTCAGCCGCACAGTTGTTTGACGTGCTTATCAGGCCGGCGGCAGCGCAACTGCAAGGGATAAAAACATTGGTGATTGTCCCGGATGGCAGCCTCTGGGAATTACCGTTTCAGGCGCTGCAATCACAGGCGAAGGCTAACGCTGAACCGCATTACCTGATCGAAGATTTTGCACTTTTTTACGCGCCTTCACTTTCGGTGCTGGCGGAAATGGTTAAGGCGCGGAAACAGAAATCCGGCCATTGGCAAACTTCTAATCTGCTCGCGCTGGGCAATCCAGCCGCTGGCATGGAACCGGGATTGCCGCGTGGTGGCAACAATCAGCAACTGCCCGAGGCGGCAAAAGAAGTTAAGAATCTTGGGCAATTATACGGACGCAAAGACAGTCAGGTTTTTACTGGGGAGGCGGCGAGCGAAGAACAATTTAAGGCTGCTGCCGGACAGTACCGTGTGCTTCATCTTGCCACACATGGCATTCTGAATAATACCAGTCCGATGTATTCGCAAATCATCCTTGCACCACCGCAACCAAACTCCAAAGAAGATGGAGTGCTCGAAGCCTGGGAAATCATGCGAATGGAACTTAACGCTGAGCTGGTCGTGTTGTCGGCCTGCGAAACAGCCCGCGGACGCATCAGCGCGGGCGAAGGAGTGATCGGATTGAGCTGGGCGTTATTTGTCGCGGGTTCGCCTGTCACCGTTGTCAGTCAATGGAAAGTTGACTCTGCTTCCACGACGGAATTAATGCTTGGATTTCATCAACAGTTAAAATCGCACCCCGCTTCACCGCCGACGGCGAAAGCGCAAGCCATGCAAACGGCGGCGTTACAGTTGTTACACCGCAAACAATATCGGCATCCATTTTATTGGGCAGGTTTTGTCGTCATTGGTGATGGTTATTAAATTGTTAGGGGTTTGCCAGGCATTTATGGTCACTGACAAATTAAGACTTGAGACGGACGCTCTGCTTCAGCCTTACTTACAGGCTCAGAATGCCGACGAAGTCGAATGTTTACTGGCGCAGTTGATGGTTGAGCAGGCCGAACCAATCATCCGGCAAATTGTCGAATTCAAATTGCGTGTCTGGTCAGGACGCGCCGACCACTCATCAGAAAATCAGGATTGCGAAGATATTTGCCAGGACGTAGTGCTGCAAATCATTACCCGTTTATCTCAAACAAAAGTAAATTTTGAACTGGAAGAAATCAGGAATTTTCGGAGCTATATTGCAGTGACCAGCTACCGTGCCTGTCATGATTACCTGCGCTTGAAATACCCGCAGCGCTACAGCCTCAAACATAAGCTGCGTTACGTCCTGACACATCACCCGGAGTTGGCTTTGTGGGAGACGGAGAAAAAAGAATTCGTTGGCGGGCTGCGTCAGTGGCGCGAGCAAAAGGGAAGTAATAGTTCCGCGCGGGTGGATATTGTGCAGACAAAAAAAATACAGCAGTTGTTAAGTGAGCCACAGGATTTTGCCGCAGAATTTTCGTCCCAGGATTTGCGTTTGGGTGACTTGCTTGGCAGGATTTTCAATTGGTTGCAATTGCCTGTCGAGCTTGATGAATTGACGGGAATTATCGCCGCGGTAACCAAAACAAAAGATAAATTAATTGTGCAGGAAACGGTTGATGAAGATGGTCATCAGACATTAGCCGATGTGGCTGACGTGCGCGTCAATATCGCTACGGAAGTTGAGCAAAAAATATATTTGCAGAAATTGTGGCGCGAAATTTGTCAACTGTCCCCCCCGCATTGTGCGGCCTTGCTGCTGAACTTAAAAGATGCACAGGGAGGCAGCGCCATTAATCTTTTTCTTTTTACCGGAGTGACGACATTTTCACAAATTGCCAAAGTGCTGGGGCTGACAGAAATGTCGCTGGCGCAATTGTGGAACGGCTTACCACTTAATGATTTAACTATCGCTGAACGGTTGGGCGTCACCCGTCAACAGGTCATTAATTTTCGTAAGTCCGCCCGCGAACGCCTGGCAAGACGAATGAAATTAATCGGGTTTTAGTCAATAATTTTTGCCCTATGTAATAAGTTGCATTATTTTACGTCGTTACACTTTGAGAGGGATAGCACTATTCCTCGTCCCCCAGGGTGGAGATGAAGGGAAACATGCCAGAACATTTATCGCCGCAACAAATTGAATCATTAATTCAACGCAACCTTGCCGCTCCGCAATTGTTGCTGGTCACTGCGCATCTTTCAGCGTGCGATTCGTGTCGGCAAACAGTGCGTAAGAATTATGGCGTGCGTGCTCGCGTTCACTCGCTGCATCGTGAAATTAGCAATAGTGTAGTTGCTCATCTCAGCTATGAATTCTTAACCGGATTTGTCGATGAAACATTGCCCCTGCTGGCAATTGAAAAGGTGAAAAAACATCTTGCCGCGTGTGTAATTTGTACCAGTGAAGTAAGCGAATTGCGGCTGTTGCGGATTGAACTTACCGCCGCCCCAATGCGCGAAGAAGTCAGTAATTCTGCGCTGGGATTGGGGGCACGATTGAAAATATTTCTTCGGTTTCCCGAACAATGGCAGCTTCTTAAATACGCCGCTCTCGCAACTGCTTTATTGCTTGTCAGCTTCGGATTCTGGCAATTTATGCGCCCTGACAATCAGCAAATTGTCAGGTCTCTTCCTTCACCAACAATTGCTCCAACCGCTCAACTGAAAGATAAAGGCGAGGTGTTGGCTGTTCCTGGGCAGACTGAACCGGCTTCAATTACTGCACCGGAAATCGCTCCAATCCCATCACTTGCAATGGATAACTCTATAACCGCGGGGATTGATCAGTTGCCCCCGGATTTAAAGGAAATGTGTCGTCAGGTGTTAGCCCGGCAAAAAGCG
>JANMKB010000361.1:0-8316 GCA_031371805.1 Blastocatellia bacterium
GGTAAAAGCGTGACTGGCTTTGGCTGTCGCATATTCGCGCTTGAACTCCCGACCATTTTGCAGGGCATAGATGGAATAGAGTTTGATCGAAGGTTTTGGGCCGGAGGCAGTTTTGGCGGATGGTGTGTTGTCTTGTGCAAACATAATTCTCTCCAATTTGAGATTTACAGGTTCCCGCGTTTTCGTTCATCCTCAATGTAATCACAGGCACGCATCGTCAATGCCATAATCGTAATCGTCGGATTCTGGTTACACGCGCCAACAAAGGCTGCTCCATCCGTGACGAAAACATTTTTGACATCGTGCACCTGATTCCATTTATTCAGTACAGAACTTTTTGGATCGTTGCCCATCCGCGCTGTCCCAAGTTCGTGAATGATGCGTCCAGGCGCTGTCATCGTGCCTCCGGTAGAAAGCACTTCGGCTCCGGCGGCGCGTAATATTTCTTCGCTGCATTCCGCCGCATGCTGCGCCATCGCACGTTCATTGTCGGAATGCTGAATGTGGATTTTCAAAACCGGAATGCCCCACGCGTCAACTACGCCATCGGGATCAATTTCAGCGAAATTCTCAAACCTGGAGAGCATATTGGCGCGTGTCGTCATGTTGACAGGCGCGGTATACCATTTATTAACTTCCTTTTTATAATCAGCGCCAAAGCCTGGTAAACGCCGCGCTGAACTCGGCGACATCCCCATTCCAGCGCTGCATTCAAAACCATAGCCGCGAATAAATTTTGCGTTTTTGGTTTTCTTGTTCAGGTTCTGAAAGCGGGGCACAAATAAGCCCGCCGCCTTGCCGTCTTCGTTGACAGCATCACGTCCGGCGAGCGTGTGAAAAACTCCTGACGCGCCGATGCCACCGAAATGATCTACGAGGTAATGGCCTAAAACACCTGACGAATTGCCGATTCCGTTTGGATGCTGCCGCGATTTTGAGTTGAGTAACAGACGCGTTGATTCCAGCGTCGAAGCCGCAACGATGACGATTTTCCCAAAGGCTTCCTGTTCCTGAAATGTGACACGATCAACAAACGCTACACCTTTTGCGTTGCCAGAATTGTCGTCAATGATAAGGTGACGGACAACGGAATTTGGGCGCAAAGTTAATTTGCCAGTCGCCGCCGCTACAGGCAGGGTTGCCGAAACTGAATTGAACATCGCGCCAACATCGCAACCATCGCCGCAATGACCGCAGTAATGGCAGGCACTTCGTCCATATTTTTTATGGTGCGGTTTTTGTGCAGTGAGCATCGCAACCCGCGAGACAATTGCCGCCCGTCCGGTTTTCTCGGAACCTTTTTTTAAGAGTTGTTCGCCGCAGGTTAAATTCATCGGCGGCAAAAAATTTCCATCCGGCTGATGCGGCAGGCCGTCTTTATTGCCGCTGACTCCGACGAACTCTTCAACCTTGTCGTAGTAAGGGGAAATTTCTTTGTAATTAACCGGCCAGTCCACATCAAAGCCATCGTGCGAAGCGGCTTTGAAATCAAGGTCAGAATAGCGCCATGATAACCTGCCCCAGTGCAAAGTTTTCCCGCCGACAATTCGCGCTCGTACCCATGTGAAGGGTTTACCAGGTTCAGTCGTGTAAGGATTTTCTGAGTCTTTGACGTAAAAATGATTGCTGAAATGTCCCGCCGTATCCTGCATCCACTGATCTTTTTGCCGCCAGTTTGGTGGCCCAAAGCCGCGATACATATCTTCATAAGGCCATTTGTGCATCGAAAAATCGCGTTGCGGATTGACCGGAGGACCGGCTTCAAGGATTAAAACCTCAAATCCTTTTTCCGTTAATTCCTTCGCCGCCATGCCGCCCGATGCGCCGGAGCCGATGATGATGGCATCGAATATTTTTTGCGTTCTTGAAGTTTTGACTTGCGCCACAATGACCTCCAAAATTTAGTGAAACAGTTCGCAGTGGGCAGTTCGCAGTTCGCAATCAAACCCCGCCAGGGACAGTACCGCGAGCTGGGTTCCTGAGATTGCCTCTGAAACGACGGCAAGCTAACACAAGCCGCAAAGACGATCAAGCCAGGCTCCCAACTAATGCTGATGAGATAATTGATAAACTTTATGGCGTGGGCGCTGGCTTGCAGGCAGATATATTTGAAAGATATGATGCAACCGTCTAAGCTGTTGCAGTAATCAAAGCACTGGCAAAGTGCTGGCCTTAATTGCAACGAGAAATGATGAAGATGCAAAAGCCAATTAGAGTTGAAATCACGGGACGAAATTCGTTCTGGGAAAACGCGGTCAAAGTGGAATGGGAACATCAGTTTCCCGTTCGACAATGGATCGCGCAGGGAAAAAAAAATTTCCTGATTGAAGAAAACTGGTTGGAGGATTTGCAACGAGTCGCGCATCAATGCTTTGCGCAGGCCGTCATTGCACCTGAAGATGTCGGGAAGCGACAGTTCTTCCGCAAACTTTTCAGGAATGCTGAAGACGAAACTTAAATTACAACGTTATCAAAACTGATTTACAAAATCGGAGGAACAAAGAATGAAAAATAAACTTAAATTCCTGGTGGCAATTGCCGTATTGGCCGGGTTCACATTTTCTTCATTTCGCACTGAAGCCTATCCGCCCTTTGTCAAAAAGGCCGCGAAATTCGGGGCTGAAAACTGTCTCTTTTGCCATAAAGAAGCCAATGGTGGCGAAGGCTGGAATGATCGCGGCAACTGGCTGATTGCCGAAAAAGATAAACGGAAGGCTGATTCAATTGACGTTGAGTGGCTCGCCGATTACAAACCTGAAGGCGAAAAGAAAGAAGGCGAGACTAAAGAAGGTGAAAAGAAACCTGAAGAAAAAAAGCCTGAAGAAAAGAAACCGCCCCAGGAAATAAGCGCGACACCTGCTCCCTCCGCTGTCTCTTCGACCAGCGCGAAACCTGCGCCGAAAGTTGGAAAAACAACGGCGAAATCCGGCAAAGCGGTCACTAAAACCAGTCTGAATAAAACTAAGAAGAAAAAGTAAACCTGAAATAAGCAATGGCTGGATTCCTCCTTTCCAGTCATTGTTTTTTTGCTGAAGAGAGAGAATGTCAAAATTATCAATTCGTGATTTAGAGTTAGCGGGCAAAGGGGTTTTCATCCGCGTGGATTTCAATGTCCCGCTTGAGGGTGGAATCGTGCAGGATGACACGCGCATTACGTCTGCCATTCCGACCATCCAATTTGCTTTGGACAAGGGCGCGAAAGTCATTCTGGCTTCGCATTTAGGCCGTCCCAAAGGTGAGCGCAATTTGAAATATTCGCTCCAACCTGTGGCGGCGCGTTTGTCGCAATTACTGGAACGCAAAGTTCCTCTGGCGACTGATTGTGTCGGCGCAGAAGTCGAATCCGCTGTGGCTGCGATGAATAACGGCGATTTGTTATTGCTGGAAAATTTACGCTTTCACGCCGCAGAAGAGGCAAACGATGCTAACTTTTCAGCACAACTGGCGCGGCTCTGCGATGTTTATGTGAACGACGCTTTTGGCGCAGCACATCGCGCCCACGCTTCAACTGAAGGCATCACAAAACACGTCGCGCAATCTGCCGCTGGGTTTTTGATGGAAAAAGAATTGCGTTATTTATACGGCGCACTCGAAAACCCGCAACGTCCATTCGTAGTCATTTTAGGCGGCGCAAAAGTTTCTGACAAAATCCAGGTGATCGAAAATTTGCTGAAATCCGCTGATGCAGTTTTGATCGGCGGCGCGATGGCTTACACCTTTTTTCTGGCGCGTGGTTTGTCCGTTGGCAAATCTTTGGTCGAGCCGGACAAAACAGATTTGGCGCAACAGCTTGAAGCCGCCGCCAAAGCTAATAGCGCGAATTTACATTTGCCCACCGATCACGTTATTGCCGCGAATCCTGCTGATGGAGCCAATGCGAAAACAGTCGGGATTGATGAGACGCCGGGGGATAAGATGGGACTTGATATCGGAGCCGCAACCCAGGCTGCCTATGCCGAAATTATCAAATCCGCCAAAACCGTCATTTGGAACGGCCCGATGGGTTTGTTTGAAAAGGTTCCCTTTGATCAGGGTACACGGGTGATTGCCCAGGCAGTTGCCGACGCCACCGAAAAAAATGACGCCGTCTCAATCATCGGCGGAGGCGACAGCGTTGCCGCCATTCATGAAGTTGGGTTGGCGGACAAGGTTTCGCATATCTCAACTGGCGGCGGAGCAACTTTGGAATTACTCGCTGGCGATGTGTTGCCAGGCGTCGCTGCACTCACGGAAAAATAGTAAATGGCAGAATATTTTGACCCCGACAAAATCGAGGTTGAATGGGATAGCGGTAAGGACTCCACCAACCAACGAAAGCATGGAGTTAGTTTTGAAAATGCAGCCAGTGTTTTCTTCGACCCTCTGTCATTGACGGTCAAAGATTCTGAGCATTCATCAACCGAAATTCGGTACAATATTATCGGTTCAGCTCAGAACGGAGAACTGCTGGTGGTGACATTTACTGAGCGAGGAATTAGGTTGAGAATTATTAGTGCCAGATGGGCAACTCGCAGTGAAAAGAAAGACTATGAAGAAAGTGATCAATTTTAAATCCGGGATTCGAGGGAAATACGCGAATAAAACCATTGAAATCGTTGGCGCGGTTAAGCGGGCTGGAGCAACGAATTCCAAAAGCTTAATGGTAAAAATTGATGATGACCTTGCTTCGGTTTTTAAAACCTCAGAAGCGGTAAACAAGGCCCTTCGAGATTTGCTTCAGAAAAAGCGAAAAGTGGTTAAAGGTACAATAGAAAAAATGATGGCGTAATTCGTCGTTATTTGTGACCTGTTTTTTTGTTTGTTCGCCCTAATTGATACTTTTTAAGTTCACGAGACTTATCGGAAAGGATCAAGACAAACTATGAAAACTTTACTTTGTGGATTATTTATTTCGTGTCTGACGTTAACTGCAATTGCGCAGGCGCAACCTGCGACTTTAACTACGGAGGATGTGATCAAATGGCGTTTGACTCACCCGGAGTTGGCTGAAAACTACATTCCTAAAAATGCAACTGAAGCCGCCCCGCCCAGGAAATCGTCAACCGATGAACAATTTCTGGCCGACGAAAAAGACTGGAATCAACGCCTAACGGAAGCGCGTGCCAGAGTCAGAGAGTTTGAGCGTCGCGCCGCCCGGACAGAAATTGAAGCCACGCAAGCGCGTAATGTTTTTATGCACGCTGATGCCAGTTCATTGAATGCGAATAATGCTCGCATCGCCGAATTGCGGGCGCTTGCTTCCGGTTATCAAGCCGAAGCGCGCACCGCACAGGAAGCTGTCAATCGCTTGCTGGATAAAGGCAAACAGTATGGCTATCAACTGAATTATATTGCACCGCGCACAAAAACAGGCGAGCCGAACCCTGAGTATTACCGAACACGGTTTCTTGCCCTGCAAGCTGAATTACAAGCCGCCAGAGCACGCGCCGAGGTTTTACAATTGCGCACGAATCGCCTCAACACCAGCATCAATGCAACCTTGAATTTGTCGCCGGGATTAGCTTATAACGACCGCAGGATTTTGTTTTACCCGAACACTGGCGCGTCCGATGTTTATTACCTTAATCGTTTACGAAATGAATTTGGTGAACTGAATGGCGACTTAAATTCTACGCTGACCAGAATTTCTATCCTGTCGCAACTGCTTGAGGAATTGCAGGAAAAGGGAAGACGCGCCGGCGTTCCGCCAGGAATTTTCAGATGAATGAGGGACAGTACTGCGAGCCGTAGCGAGTCGGATAAATAACATATTATGAGGAGAATCAATGCGTAAACCTGTCATTGCAGGAAATTGGAAAATGTTCAAATCCGTCAGCGATTCGGTGCATACTGCCGTCGCGCTCAAACCCTTAGTCGCCAATGCGAATCATTGCGAAATCATCATCGCGCCAGTTTTTACTGCCTTAAAGTCCGTCGCTGATCGGCTTGAGGGGGCAAATATCAAAGTTGCCGCGCAGGACATTTCGGATCAACTTAAATACGGCGCACACACCGGAGAAATCAGCGGCGAGATGCTTAAAGATGCTGGCTGCTCGCACGCGATCATCGGACATTCCGAACGACGGGCGATGTATGGCGATACCGATGAATGCATTAATCGCAAGCTGAAAGCCGCGTTGCATTTTGGCCTGACCCCGATTTTATGTTGCGGCGAAACGCTGAACGAAAGAGACGCCGACAACGCAGAAAAAGTCGTCGCCGCGCAACTTGAAAATGACCTGAGCGGTTTCGCGGCGGAAGAAGTTGCGAAAATGATTATTGCCTATGAACCCGTTTGGGCTATCGGCACAGGTCGCACGGCAACGCCGGAACAGGCACAGCAAATGCACGCTTTTATTCGTGTCTGGCTCAGCGAAAAATTTGGGACAGTATTGTCCGACGGATTACGAATTCTTTACGGCGGCAGCGTCAAGCCGGAAAATATTGCCGAATTGATGCAGGCCGCAGACATTGACGGCGCACTGGTTGGCGGCGCGAGCCTTGAGGCCGAGAGCTTTGCGAAAATCGTCAATTACAATCAATAGACCCCCTGGGTACGCAGGCGTCCCGCCTGCGTGTGTTACCCGGAGTTGTACGAAATATGTGAAGGACTCTTCCAGCTACAGCAGACTTTTCAGCGATAGTACTACAAATCGCTGAAAGCTTGATTTGTAGTACTATCGCGTGTGTTTTTTTGCACGACAATGGCAGAAAATAAACTCAGCACAAACGTCATAGCAAAGAAGCCTTTTTCGCTGCGCAGCAGCGTTGCGTTCCATAATCCAATCACCATCAATGACACTGACAACAATACTGACAACCAGCTCAAGCCCAGATAAATCGGAGTAATGGGAATGCCTTCCGCTTTATCGCGGACACTCTTTTGTACCGACACCGCCGCGAACAAGCCGAACGTCAGGGCGATAAAATAATAGCCCTTTTCATTCAGCGCCATTTCAGCATTCCACAGTCCAATCAGATAAGTTCCCATCCCAATAATCAAAGCCAGCCACGAAGCGCCAACAAACGCGACAGAAGTTTTTTGTGATTCAGTATTCATAGTTTTTGCTCCAAGATAAATGCGTCAGCTTTTGCGCTGACAGCGGGTGATTTTCCTCAACAACATTTCAATTATTCCGACTCCAGTGAATCGAACAAGCGCATTCTAGGATGATCGGAAGCGGGAGAGATTTTCAATTGCGACACTTTTTGAAGTGTCACATCAGCGGCATAGCGCAATCCAGTCATGGTTGCGACAGGCTTTGCGCTTCGCCAAGCCTAAGCTATTTCATTGCTGCAACGTTGGCAGTTTCCCCAAATGAATGTGAAAATTACCCGGGATTTTATTCGCTTGATTTTAGCGGGAGGCTCACCAATACTTGCAGGAAGGAGGTTTTATGCCTGTGAATTTACAACATACAATTCAGGAACAAATTCAAGTTCTCTCAGAAGAAGAAATGCGGCAAGTTCTAAACTTTGTGACTGGCTTGCGGGAAGCAAAACAAGCTTCCCGCGCAAAATCCATTTCTACCGTCTTTGAAGAGTTGAGCAATCAGGTGCCACTTGAGGAATGGAGCAAATTGCCTTCCGATGGTGCAGAGAATCACGACCATTATCTTTACGGTGCGCCGAAGAAACCCAGCTAACTTTATATGTCCGAAGTTTTCGCAGATGCCTTTTATTGGATTGCATTGGCTAATCCGGCTGACCAATGGCACGATGCCGTAAAGCAATACGACGTTAATAATCCAGCCGCTTTGATCGTTACGACCGAAGAGATTTTGACCGAGTTTTTAAATTTTTACGCCGAAGCCGGAACACATCGGCGGAGAATTGTTGGTGCGATGTGCGCACAGGTTCTCCTACATCCGAACATCACCGTTATTGCGCAGTCCTCTGAATCTTTTTCGCAAGGCTTAGAACTGTATCGGCAACGAGAAGATCAAGGCTACAGCTTGACCGATTGTATTTCGATGTCCGTGATGCGCGAGCGCGGGATGCAGGAAGTGTTGACGCACGATCATCATTTTGCTCAGGAAGGTTTTACCATTCTGCTGTAGGTTTGCCACACCGTAAGAACTTCTTACAAACCCAAAATATTTACAACCACAACCCCCGACGCAGGTTACCAAACGTACAATGGGCGGCTCGCCCGCAAGCAACGGGCGAGCCGCCCGTTGTACGATCATAAAAATCCGTGCCATATTTTTCTCTTGCAAGAGTCCCGCAGGGACGGCGGAAATTAGCCGGAGGTGGCGCGATAGCGCAACCTCCGGTCAATGCAAGCGCATAGGCGTCCTGAAGGGACGCGGGAATTTGGCAATTCTCCGGCGTCCC
>JANMKB010000370.1:0-10362 GCA_031371805.1 Blastocatellia bacterium
GGAAACATAATCGGCAGGGTTCCGTTGTTATTAAAAAGGACTTCGCGGTCAAACGCATTGCCAATATTGAGTTGCGAATGTCCCAGGCCGAGGAAGTGTCCGAACTCATGCAACATAATTGCTTTAAATTCGGTGAGTGAACCATAACCGGAGGAGAGAAATTTCGCATTCAGCACCGACGAAGCGTCAAGGATTTCACCATCGCTGGCTCCGCCAACGGTCCAGGTAGGGCCGGCAAATCCGGCAGTAAAATCGCTGGCTCCAACGCCAAAAACTGCATCCGTGATTGAACCATCCGTATCAAAAATAATCGCGTGGTAAGGGTCTGGATTATTGGAATTATAGCTACGATAAGAAGTGTGATTCGCCGCCGTCACATCAACCGGCAGCTGTGCTCCTTTTTGAATCGTCAAACTTACTGAAGGAACACTTTGCCAAATGCCAAATAATTCATCCACAAGCGCAACTGCCTGCGTATTGTTAAGCGTACCGAGGTTCCCCTGATCTACGTTATAAGTAATGGTCGTACCTGTCCGCCACGCCACTTCTTTTCCGTTCTTAGTAACAGCCAGCGGAGTTCCTGCCTGCGCAGGGTGATCAAACTTTAATGACCCGGTAACTAAAATTACGCACAGCAGCAGATGAACAATTTTATTTGCGAGACGCGGGGACTGGCCTTTCAAATTCGTCAGGCAAAGATGCAACTGACCTGAGAGATCACGCATAAGATTTTTCCTTTTTCGGTAGTAGTTATTTTAATCGTGACAGTCAACAGAGAGACAAAGGGACAAGGAGATTGCCTTAGCGGCAGCTCACTTTCCCTGCTCTTTTATCGCTGTATTTTTACTGTAAATTTGCGTTCGGACTTGCCGCTATTTTTCGCACCAGCGAACGAAACGCGCCAAATTCCAAACCTTCACCGGCACGGCCTTCCGGTCGCGCCACAACTTCGCGTTCGGCTTTGTTAAGTGCGAGTTTGGAAGTTAATTTGGCGGCGTCAAGCCGGTCGAAAAGCGAACGATTCAACTGCTCGTTAATGAGCTGGCGCTGACCGCTGCGCACATTATCGCGCACAACAAATTTGCCCTGCCCTTCGCCAACCGGACTGGTGAAGCCGAGTTTGCTTTCCGCATACAAAAACAGGACGACCTCTTCGCCCACCCTGTATTTGGGCAAATGCACAACATAAAGATGAGTGCTGTTGCCGTATTGCATGAAAGTAAAATCGCGGACAGCTTCGCCCTTGAGCATATCGGTCACTTGAATTTTGACGAAAGTGACCGCGATCTGTTCATTTTTAGGGTGTGTGCCGTCGCGGACTTCGACCACCCGGCCATGGACAATACGACCAGCGCGGGAAGTCATTTCAGATAGATTCACAGCGCGTGTATTGGCAAATGATGCCGTGCCAAAGATGGCAATTGACAGGAGTAAAAATGCTATTCGGGCTGAACGAATAGACGTGGACTGAATCACTCGGTAGTAGTTCATGGTCATATCTCTTTTTTCCTTCGCGGAAGTTGTCCGCAAAATTCAGGATCAGAATGACCACCGCGTCAGTTAAGTAAGTAGATGGTGCGCGGTTGCTTTTTCGGTATTACTGATCGGTAAAATTATCGTGCCAGATGGCAGGTTTCAGATGTCGGTCTGACTGACTAAAATCTTCCCCCTCACATTTGTCACCTGCTTAAAGTTTGTCATTGAACTTGTAGCCAATGCCCCAAACGGTCAGAACATAAGTCGGCTTTGCCGCGTCAGGCTCAATCTTGGATCGCAGGCGCATTACGTGTGGGTCAATATTCCGCTCGTAACCCTCATAAGAGGTCCCCCAAACCTGATCCAGCAGAGCTTCGCGGGAATATGCTTTGCCAGGATTGGTCATCAATAATTCGAGAATCTTGAATTCGATGGGAGTAACTTGAATCGGTTCGTCATTGAGTGTCACGCTGTAAGCTTCAGGATCAATCGTTAAGCCACCACGCATGATTTTGCCAGCTACCGGCTCATCAAATGTGTGGTTACCGCTGCGCCGAATGACGCTTTTGACGCGGGCTTCGAGTTCGCGTGGACTAAATGGTTTGGGCAGAAAATCATCTGCGCCGCCTTCTAATCCGGCCACGGTATATTGTTCTTCGCTTTTACTGGTCAGAAAGATAATGGGCGTCGTAATGTTGTTCTGGCGCAGTTGATGACAGACATCAAAGCCATTCATCTTCGGCATCATGACGTCAAGGATGATGACATCAGCTTTTTTCTCCAGGCCGGTGCGTAAACCCATTTCACCATCAGTGGCTTCAAGTACTTCGTAGCCTACGCGTCTGAAATACTCCGAAACAAGGTAACGAACCATACTGTCATCTTCGACCATCAGAATAGTCGCGGTGTGATCGGCTGGCACAGTGTTTTCCTCCGAGAAATAATCAGCAAAACAATCGTTTGCCGACAGTGCTTGTAACTTAAAAATTCATCAGCAAACCGAAATTTGCCGGACAAGCAAATATAAATCCGCGTTTATGGTGTGACCTGGTTGGGTTGTCAGTTGTGAATTTATTGACCTGACTGGCGGGTTGGGAAAACGCTGCACAGGGCTTGTGGTTCAGGCAATGTCAATTAAGTTCGAGGCAGTGAGGCAGGTTGCTTAAGAGGGTGCTTAACAACCTTAAGCGAGCGGAGAATAGCATAGATTTACAAAAAAACAATCACTAAATTCACTACTTTTGTGCGAAAGAAAAAAAGAAATTGTTATGGCTTTGCAGCAGGTAAGTTATTTGGTCAAAATGACTTAATCACAGGACTTGAACAAGTCCTGTGATCGAATATTAATCCGATCAGGTGAGAAGTAGAAACTAGCCCCCAAACTTTTCTTTCATCAAAGCCAGTGAAAAAGGGCTGTTGTGAAAAGCGTCGTCACCCACCACAAACGTCGGGACTTTGCGTTTGCCACCATTAATGGACATCACAAGCTCCGCCGCTTCCCGGGAATTTTCGATGTTTATTTCCTCGTAAGCAAGATCATGCTCATCAAGAAATCTTTTGGCATTCCGACAATCAGGACACCACGTAGTTGTATACATTTTAATTTCTGCCATGAAAAACTCTCCTTAAAAAATTTATTCCGTTCCCTTGTACTGCTTAACTTCAGTCACAATCTCGGCGCGTTTATCGCTCTGCAACTCTTTCGCCAAACGTCGCAACGCCACCGAAACGACTTGGTTATGATGCAGTTCCTTATTTTCCTTCGCTAACTCCAGCCACATCCGATGCGTAAGTTCGATGTCGTCAGGGCTGACATTTGGACGATGTGCGCCAAGTTCGTAAGTCAATTCCGTGCCGTCAGGGTTGATGAGTTTCAGGACGCGCAGCTTGCGTTTATTTTCGTGCTGAATTGACTCCCACATATCGCCGATAGCTTTGGCCTGCTGGTCAGCGGACATTTTTGTCGAAACACCCGCCACCAAAGTCGAGGATTCAAGCTGAATCGCCGTCATCACGGTCGCCTGAAACGCATCATTTGACGGCACAACCAACAGCTTGATTTCCTTGCCCATTTTTTCTGCGACAGCAACAGCCCGCGTAAACAACAATTGCTCGTAATCCGTGAATAATTCATCTTCGTACAGTTGCTCTTCGCCTGCGCCGGGGCCCTTGATAATCCGCGCTGTCATTACCACAACGTCCTGCTCATCGGTGTTCACATCCTGCAAGGCTTTTTTCAGATAATGCAGATTGTTGTAATCGCGCGCCGTAACCAAAATTCCGCCGGGACGTGCATCTACCAGTTTATTCGTCACTGTTTGCTCAGACACCAAATTGAATTGATCCAGGCCCGAAGTATCTTTTTTGCGTTTGGCATTGGCGCGTTCTGAAACTGTAAACAAAATAAAGAAAACTGCCGTGAAGGCTACCCCCGAAATCGTGGCGAGTTCTTTCGTCAGCAAATTCGTCAACGCCAGCGAAAGCAATACGAGCGCAACCATGATAATGCCGAGTGGAATTTCAACTTTGCCAATGCGTGGATTGAATGGCACGCGCCATTCACGCGGCCCTGGTCGTTTAAAGCGCAGGACAACGAGCGAAGTTGTCATAAAAGTAAAGCTCCAAATCACTCCGAATGCGTAGGCTTCGCCGAGCACCATCGTACTACCGCCGCTCAACAAAATAATGACGATCTGCATAATCGCTACCATATTGATGATGCGATAGGTCGTGCCATATTTCTTTTGCGGCGCACGAAACCAGTCCGTCAACACGCCATCTTCCGACACGCGATTCAGCACGCCGTTGGAGCCAACGATTGCTGTATTCACTGCGCCGGAAAGAATTAAAAATCCAACGATCACGACGAATGCCTGAAGCAATAATCTCAGCCATACCGGGCCAATCACATGCATCGCCAATCCCGAAAGTAAATTCTGACTGTACTGACTAACGCGCACGTTATCAGGAATAATCATCACCGCAAAAAACGAAACGACAGGCGTAAAGCAAATCGTAAAACCAAAAATTACGAGCGCAGCGCGAATCAAATTTTTCAGCTTGGGATGTTCAATTTCACGCGAGACTTGCGCCAAAGATTCTTCGCCGCTCATCGCCAGAACGGAATGTCCGAAGGCGATTAAAACTCCGACGAATCCAATCGAAGGCAATGATGTATGTAGCAGCCATCCAAGCGGATGAGATTTGGTCGTTTCATTATATTGAAAATGTAAATTTTCCGGCAATGGAAGAGGCGGCAAATGCACAGGATTCGGGCTGACAATCAGCGTCGCTACGCACCAGATAATCATCACGACGACCATGACGGCAGTGATTTGCATGATGCGCAAAGCACGTTCCGATGATTCGTGCATGCCGATAATATTCAGCCGCCAGAAATAAATGACGACGGCAATACAAATCGCGCACGCCGTAGCGTTCACAGGCAATTGCACGCCATACCCCAAATGCACCAGCGTCGAATTAATTAATCCGACAATATATTGTCCCGCCGAAACGCCGGAAATCGGCCCCGTCAAGATGTAATCAAAAATTAACGCCGAAACCGCCAGCTTCGCCAGCGTCCCACCCATCGCTTCTTTAACCACGCGATACACGCCGCCACGCGTGAACATCGCACAGCTTTCGACATACACCGCGCGCACCGCCGAAGCGAACAAAATCACCGCCAGCACAAACCACGGCGCAGCTTTGCCAATTGCTTCTTCGGTGATGCCACCAATATAAAACGCGGTCGAAGCCAGATCATTCAGCACAATTGCCGCCGCACGCCAGAACGAAATGAACGAGAGCATGACGGAAGTGGCTACGACAATGCGGTGACGAGTGTTGGGAGTTGCAGGAGAGGACGAGGGAGTTTCGGTTGTTGCTTGATTCATAAATTCGGACTAACTCGGAGTAGTTATAAAAACAAGCAGCGGATTATATGACTATCCCACAACCGAAGCCAATTAATCCACGCAAAGAATATATTTCGCCGCTGGTTGCTAATCGGACAGTTGCTTACTATGCTTTGGTTTTATCTGCATGGAAAACGAGCAATTAGAAAAACAAGTGCGCTCATTTCTCAAGCATTCCCGCGAAACGGAATGGAGAGAAACTTAAATTTTTGATTCTGGCACACTTCAAACAGAGACAAGAATGATATTCCTAACTGGGAGTAATTGTATGTAATCGTATGTAACTGGAAAGGCAAATTTTGCCATTTGGCGATTAAGAAATATTAGCTTTGTAACGAAAACTCATTTTCGTTACAAGAGCTTAGCTAAGCCTTGTTAAAGATTATTTTATGTAATGGCCATGTAACTGAGAGAGTTTTTTTAATGAAATCTGAAGTATCAAAAATTGGCTTCGTCAGTCTCGGCTGTCCCAAAAATCTGGTGGACAGCGAAGTGATGATGGGGCAGCTAAAATTACACGGCTACGAATTGACGACTGACCGCGATGAAGCGGATGTGATGGTCGTCAATACTTGTGGCTTCATTGATTCTGCCAAACAGGAATCCATTGACACGATTCTGGAAATGTCGGCGTTGAAAGATACGGGCAAGCTCAAACGCTTAGTCGTAGCCGGATGTTTAGTCGAACGCTATCGGCAGGATTTGCTGAATCAGTTGCCCGAAGTTGACGCCGTTCTCGGCACCAGCGAAATCGAAAAAATTGTCGCTGCGGTTGACCCAGCCGCTGTAGCGCAACAGGATGCCGCATTCGTCGCTTCCAACAGTTGGATGACGCGTGGTTTGCCGACTTATCTTTACGACGAAAATACGCCCCGTGTGCTGGCTACGCCGAAGCATTTTGCGTATGTGAAAATTGCCGAAGGCTGCGATCACACTTGTGCATTTTGTGCGATCCCGCAAATGCGCGGCAATTATCGTTCGCGGCGGGCTGCCTCCATCATCAACGAAGCACATCAACTCGCTGCGCAGGGCGTCAAAGAATTGGTGCTGATTTCGCAGGACTCCACGCAATACGGTTTGGATTTGGGCTTGAAAGACGGCCTCGCCGATTTGCTGAAAGGGGTGGCACAAGTGGACGGCATCGAATGGATTCGCATTATGTACACATACCCGAATTCATTGAGCGATGCGACGCTGGCAGTGATGGCAGAAGAATCGAAAGTTTGTAATTATTTGGATATGCCGCTCCAGCACGCGAGCGCGAATATGCTGAAGCGGATGCGGCGCGGCGGCAATCGTGCCATGCTCGAAAAATTGCTCGGACGCGCACGAAAATTTGTGCCGGAAATTGCGTTGCGGACTACGCTGATTGTTGGCTTTCCCGGCGAGACCGAAGAAGATTTTCAAGAGTTAATGCAGTTCGTCAAAGACGTTGAATTTGACCGTGTAGGCGTGTTCACTTACTCCGACGAAGAAGGCACGCACGGTTTTGATTTGGACGGCAAAGTGCCTGTCAAAACAATGCGCTCACGCCGTGCGAAGCTGATGCGCGAACAGCAAAAAATCTCCAAACGCAAAAACAAAGCGATGATCGGCAAGCAATTCCGCGCTTTATTAGAAGGCGTTTCCGACGAAACAGAATTGTTATTGCAAGCGCGGCTTGAAACCCAGGCACCTGAAGTTGATGGGCATATTTTGATTAATGATGTGCCCGAAAATTTTGCCGGCGCGCCAGGCGATTTCATTAATATCGAAATTTCCGAGGCGCACGATTACGATTTGATTGCGCGGGTAGTTTGATCCACAACTGGAAGATTTCAAGCACATCCGAAAAAATAAGCACAAGAAAGTTATCTCTATGACTCGAAATAGTTTGCTCATATTTATTGCTTTATCTACTTATCTCTCAATTAGCTTATTTAACGTTAAGACTTCTGCTTATAAAACAGTAATTTCCCACCCTGAAATCAGGCAACAAAAAGTAGCTGTTAATTTTTCTGAATCAGTACAAGCCACAGAAAATATTGTATTGACTAAACGTGGTATGGAAATTAATGGGCAGCAATTTTCTGCTTTGGTAATTTCACCGGAAATAACTATCCCCCTGGTTAATCCTGAACCGTTTCTTGCAGTTGCTCCACTGATAAAAATGCTTTCGGCTGACGATCAGGTTAGTTTAAGTTATCGCTCAGCTAACAGTTCCGAGAGCTGGAGCGAATGGGAAAACGTGGAATTTGATCAAGATGTTTCACCACGCAGCAGTAATCAATTGACGGTATTACTATTTCTCGCCAAAGAAACGGCTAAGCTTCAATTTAAACTCCATCTCACAAGAAGTAGCTTACAAGACTCGCCCTTAATTACAGGAATGGAAGTAACTTTTATTAGCCCGGGAAAGACGCCTGACCACGTAATAAAAGAACCTTATTATCAACCCTACATTACAGAACAACAAGAAAGTAACATCGCCAAATATCCCAAACCGCAAATACTCTCACGCACGGGGTGGGGTTGCCCGGATGGACAGGGGAATCCGCGTAGTGCACCGGGTTATACAATCGTTTCTCACTTGATCGTTCATCATACGGCTGGTTCAAATACTTCATCGGATTGGCCTGCGGTAGTGCGTTCCATTTGGAATTTTCATGTTTTCACAAATGGCTGGAATGATATTGGCTACAATTATTTGATAGACCCAAACGGGGTTATTTATGAAGGCCGGGGCGGCGGCGATGATGTCCTCGGGGCGCATTTTAGTTGTCAAAATGCCAACACAATGGGCGTTTCGCTGATCGGCACATTTACCTCGGTGTTACCCACCAATACCGCAATGAGTAGCCTGAAAGAAATCTTAAGCTGGAAAGCAGACCAGCGTGGAATTAATCCATTCGGTTCAACTTTTCACAATGGAATGCAACAATCATTAGCCAATATCTCCGGGCATCGTGATGGTAATAACTCTGGTAAAAGCTGTACAGTAACCGAATGTCCCGGCGAATTGTTGTACCCAATGTTGCCAAACATTCGCACGGAAGTGAGCGCATTAGTAAACCCTGCGAACGATTTTACTTTATCTGCTAACCTGACTAAGCAGGTTATTGCCAAAGGCGGAATTGTTAAGTATCAAATTAATAGTGCCGGTACTGGCGGCTCACAAAATATTAACCTGAGCTTACAAAATGTACCGACAGGGATAGGTTATAATTTTACTGCCCCAGTAATAAGTACAGGAAATTCTTCGCAACTTACTTTGAACATTTCCGACTCCGTTCCGTCTGGAAGCTACACTTTAGCAGTAATTGGTTCTGGCAGCACAAAACGTGCAGTAGAACTCACTGTAGTAATTGCAGGTAAAGTAGCGAGTGTTTCCGCCGCAAGCTACTTACCTGCTGCGCCTGTCGCTTCAGAAAGTATTGTTTCCGCCTTTGGCATCAACTTAGCGACAGAAACAAAATTGGCTGATAAAATACCTTTGCCAACAACACTGGCTAACGTGGCGGTAAAAATTAAAGACAGTACAAATTATGAAGTACCCGCCCCGTTATTTTTTGTTTCCCCCACCCAAATCAATTATCAAATTCCACTGGAACTAGCACGCGGCCTGGCTACTGTTACAGTAGTTAACGGCGCTGAAATTCTTGCGGTCGGTGATATGCAAATTACAAAAACTGCACCAGGGCTTTTTTCCGCCAATGCCGATGCCGCAGGTGTAGCGGCTGCCGTGATTCAACGCCGCAAGGCTGATGGCTCTGATGTTTTTGAGTTAGTGGCGCGTTATGACGAAGTGCAAAAACGTTTTGTTCCGAACCTGATTGATGTCAGCGAGCCTTCAGAACAGGTCTTTCTCTTACTGTTCGGTACCGGTATTCGCTTTCGTAACACGGATGTCCCGGTGAGCGCACAAATCGGAGGCGTTGAGGCCGAAGTCCTGTATGCGGGCAAACAACCAGATTTTATTGGCGTAGATCAAATTAACCTGCGCCTGGCGTCAGGCCTTGCCGGACGTGGACAAGTTAATATCGTTGTTAATATTGAGGGGCAGGCGACAAATACAGTAAGTATTACTTGCAAATAACCAGCTTGTTAATCCTTGCTGGAGGGAATAAGTGACAACAGCTAAAAACTCTGTGCCAAAAATAATTAACCTGACCTCTGCAACTGACCGCCTTGCGCTTGCAATTTCCACTTGTGGCGTAGGGCTGATCCCTTTTGCGCCTGGCACATTTGGCTCGCTCGTCGGCCTGGCGATTTTTTATCCGTTATTTGTCGCCTGTAAAACTGCGCCGCAATATTTCCAGGCAGTTGTCATCATCGCAAGTTTAATCGTTACTGTGCTGGGCATTTGGGCAAGCAATTACAGCGAAAAAATCTTTGGCGAAAAGGATGCACAGCGCATTGTCGTGGACGAAGTCGCAGGACAATTAATTTCGTTTATCCTCGTCGCTCCGTTGATGGTTGCGGAAATCACCAGGCCCTGGCCAATGATGATCGCGGGCTTTCTGCTCTTTCGCGCTTTTGATATTTGGAAGCCGTATCCGATTCGTCAGCTTGAAAAATTGGGCCAAGGTTTAGGCGTCATGGCAGACGACGTACTAGCAGGAATTTATGCGGCAGTAGTGTTATCATTCCTCGCGCTCGTGGCACCACAAATTCTTTATTAAATAGTTTCGAGTTTTTGGTTTCGGGTTTCGCGGACAAGAGATGCCGCCTGTTACTCAAAACTTGAAACCCGAAACCCGAAACGACTTCCTATGTTACACGCTGAAATTATTGCTATTGGTTCAGAAATGCTCACGCCGTATCGCACGGATACGAACTCGCTCTGGCTGACAGAAAAACTCAACGCCATCGGCATCGAAGTCAAATTCAAAAGTGTTGTCGGCGACGACGAGGCCATTTTGGAAAAAGCTATTCGGGATGCGATGGAGCGATCTGAAATTATTATTTCGACTGGCGGGCTTGGACC